>JAGCCQ010000045.1 GCA_017651565.1 Bacilli bacterium
CGATGTGAGCCATGATACCGATATTTCTTGTATGTGCTAAATCAAATTCACGTCCTGCCATATTCGACCACCACTATTACCAACGATAATGGCTGTAAGCCTTGTTAGCTTCTGCCATTTTGTGAGTATCTTCTTTCTTCTTAACGGAAGCGCCAGTTCCATTAGCAGCATCGATAATTTCGTTTGCTAATCTGTCTTCCATTGTCTTTTCGTTTCTAAGTCTAGAATAGTTAACTAACCATCTTAAACCTAAAGTGATTTTTCTTTCTTTTGTAACTTCAGTTGGAACTTGGAAGTTTGCACCACCTAAACGTTTCATCTTAAGTTCAACTTCTGGCATGATGTTGTTAATAGCTGTTGCGAAAACATCCATTGCTGGCTTGCCAGTTTTTTCTTCGATTTTCTTGAAAGCAGTATAGAGAATGTTTTGAGCTGTTCCCTTCTTACCATCAAGCATAATTTTGTTAATTAAACGTGTTACGAGCTTTGAATTATAAATTGGATCTGGTAACACATCACGTTTTACAGCATTTCCCTTACGCATGATTACTTTCCTCCTTATTCATTGCCCTTTGGTCTCTTTGTACCGTATAAAGAGCGACCTTGTCTTCTCTTTTCAATACCGGCACAGTCAAGTGTTCCTCTAACGATGTGGTAACGAACACCTGGTAAATCTTTAACTCTGCCACCACGAATCATGACAGTACTATGTTCTTGTAAGTTATGGCCTTCACCACCGATGTAAGCTGTAACTTCGTATCCGTTTGATAATCTAACACGAGCGTATTTTCTTAAAGCTGAGTTAGGTTTCTTAGGTGTCATAGTACCAACACGAGTACAAACGCCACGTTTTTGTGCAGCAGGTTGATCAGTCTCTTTTTTCTTTAAAGAGTTCCATCTTTGTCCTAAAGCTGGGGATTTTGATTTCCATGACTTGTTAGTTCTTCCAGCACGGACCAATTGGTTAATTGTTGGCATAAATGCTCCTTTCAATAACTATTTTAATTTGTATGCACACACTTCCCGGTGTATCACTTTCCTTCTTAAAAAAGTGTCCGAACCGGACTATGCGAATTTGCACACGCCTAATATAATAAGGATATTATTTTTAAAAAACAACAAGATTTTTAATTATTTTTTATAACGCCTCCTGGCGTGTCAAGAATATATCAAAAACGCATTATTTTAGCGTTCATAAAAAGAATTTTAACTTTTTTTGTCAATTTTCAAAAAAATGCCCCATTTATATAAGTAAGGGGGTTATTTTATGAACCTTGGTAGAAATGCCACTGCTATCGAAAGCCCTATTTTCCCAAAGAAAGGAAGAGGAATGAGTAACCGAAAGGTTCTTAAGTACTTAGTACTTATACTAATTTTGCTGTATCTCCTAGATGACTAGGTAGAAAAAAAGGAGCATCGAGAGTGTTACTCGATGATCCAGGAAGCACTATTAGTTTAGCACGTCTAAGGGAAAAAGGAAATACAACTATCTCGTTGAAGATAGTGGCCTTATTTCTTTCTTATTTATAAGGCTCATCTTTTGTTTCAAAGAGAGCCTTATAACTATCTAATTAGAACCAATTGCATGGTCTAAATGTAAAGTTGTAGAAAGTTGAAATATAGTTTCCAGCCATATGCAAACTAATTCTATTTTCACCTTCATGTAAGTTGAAGACAAATGGCATAACATATTCTTTTCTAACAGTTGTGTACCAATTAACATTTTCAATTGGAACTATAATGTTCGAATCAAAATCTTGTGCTACACCATCAACATAAAGAACATATCTAAATTCTTCGACACGTTTTCCCATTGGTACTTGCGTTGATAGTTCTATACCCTCATTATTACCAATAGCTTTAGCGTGGTCATTAACCATTTTAAATGTGCCGTCTTCATTTAATTCAACATGATTTATATTATCGTTATCAATATAGAAACCACATGTCCAGTCGTCAGTAGCTCTACCGTATCTCCAGAAATCATATTTATCTCTATCGTATCCTATGTATTGAGAAGGCAAAGCATCACAATAACACATACATTCAGAATAATATCTAGCTTCTTCTGCAGTTAGATTAAATACAAATTCATAATAATCACCTAATTCACTTCTAGAATAAACTACTTCGTTATATTCTTGATGAATTGAAGTATAAGGAGTTTGCGAAACATCTAAAGCTAATGCATTTCCAATAGGACGTCCTTTATAGCTAGCGCCAATATCACCATTTGCTTCTGACTGTGTAAAGTTTAAAGTAGCTCTGGAAGCATCAGTTACATCATTAACATTAAGAGTGAAAGAATGTTCTTCATATGGTCTAAATACGAAATTGTAGAATGTTGATCTATAACCACCTGCCATATGTAAACGAATTTTATTTAATCCTGGGTGCAAGTGGAAAAGATATGGCATGACATATTCTTTTCTTACCATGTTTGTGCCATTACCTACAGTAGGAACTTTTATGTAAGGATTAAATTCTTGTATTTTATCGTCAACATAAAGAACATATCTATAATTCTCAACACGTTTACCCATTGGAACATAAGTATCTAACTCAACACCTTCATCAGTGCCAATAGCTTTATCGTGGTCTTTGACCCTTTTATCAGTTCCATCTGCTTTATGTTCAATATGGTTCATAACTCCATCGATATAATAACCAGGAGTCCAATCATCATTAAACTTACCATATGCCCAGAAATCTTCTCCGTTTAAATAATCAGCTGGTTGAGCATCGCAATATAATCTACAAGTAGATAACAATGCTGCTTGTTCTTCAGTTAAATAAATGGAGTATTCCATGTAGTCGCCTAATTCACTAGTACAGTAGACTACATCATCAAATTCTTGATTTATAGAATTACCATTTTCATCTAACGCTAAAGCGTTTCCAATTGGACGACCCCAGAATCTAACACCACCATCATTATTAATAACTAAGTGGCTTTTTGATTCACTAGTTACATCACTAGCTTCGAAACCTAGAGATGTTTCCCAACAACCTTTATTAGTACATTTATAAATACGTATAGTAGTTTCTTCAGAATCTGGGTTAGGGTTATAGCCAACTAATTCTAAATGATGGCCTAAAGCTGGTACGAGATCTGTTTCTACTTTATGGCAACGTGAACAAGTATGTTTCACACAACCTTCTTTTTCACAAGTTGGTTCACTACCTTCAACAGGAGTCCAATCACTATAATCATGGCCTAAAGCTGGGACTTCAACTATTTTTGTTGTTTCACAAATTGTGCAACGATAAAATCCGACTCCATCTTGTTCACAAGTTGCAGTGCTTTCATATCTATCATCTAAAACCCAATTATGATTATAAGCTGGTATTTCTTCGACGTATTTATAGCCACAACGTTCACATTCTTTTTCAACTTTTCCATTAGTTGTGCATGTTGGAGCAACTTCTATAGTTGCGTCGTTCTTCCATTCATGTCCAAAAGCATCAATTAAAACTTCTTGTCTAGTTCCACAACGTGTACAAACCTCGTATCTTACACCATTTTCAGTACATTTTGCTGGGATTGACATAGATATATCTTCAACAAAATTATGATTTAAAGGTTTTATAACCTTAGGGTCTTCTTTCTTTCCACAAACTATACAGGTACGTTGAGTTGCACCTGATTCCGTACAAGTTGCGTTTACTAAAATTTCCTCTTCACCCCAAGTGTGCTCTGTGCATTCACCAGGTTTATTTTGTACATAAGAACAAATTTTGCAAGCACCAGTTGTAGAATCAATATCGTGTTCTGCTCTAGAATTAAATTTAATATCCCCACACTTTTCACAAACCTCATTGTGATAAATTCCATCTACCACATTATAAACGTAAGCATGATCGCATTTAGTAATGATTATAGGGCCATTCTCATTTTCACATCCCGCAAGGCACATTAAAAAAGTGCCCATAAATGGTAATAGAAATTTACTTTTTCTCATAAGTTAATTTTCCCCCGATTAATCACCTTTATTATATACGAATTATTACTAATAAAAAGAAAAAAATGTTACGAAAAAAAAGAACCCTTTTTTAGCATATTCTAAACAAATTTTATGCTTATAATGGGTCCTTTTTATCTTATTTCTTAAGTGCGATAACTAACAATTCATTCATCTTCTTAACAAATGATGCTCTATCTTTAACATCTCTACCTTCAAGAAGCATAGCTTCATCAAGTAAGATAGATGCATATTTTTTAACTAATTCATCATCTGTTTGAATAGATACAAAAGATTTAAATAAGTCGTGTTCTGGATTAAGTTCGAGAACTTTAACTGATTTAGCTTCACCTTCACTACCAGGTTGTTCATTAAGTGTCTTTTCCATTTCTAGAGACATACCGTCTTTAGTGGAAATACATACTGGAGAATCAACAAGTTTAGAAGAGATGACTACATCATCCACTTCATCCTTAAGAGCCTCTTTTAATGTATCTAATAAACGCTTACTGTCAGCTGTTGTATCATCAATCTTTTTCTTTTCTTCATCACTTAATTCATTAGCGGATTCATCAGAGATTGATTTGAATTCAGTCTTATCATATTCACGCATCATCATAATTGCGAATTCATCAATCTTTTGATTGAGCAATAAGACATCAATACCGTCTTTCTTATACTTTTCAATTTGAGGCAACATCTTGATTGCGTCTAAAGATTCACCTGAAACGTAATAGATATATTTTTGATCTTTACCCATCTTCTCTTTATATTCTTTTAAGGAGATGAACTTATCTTCATTTAATAAAGAGTGATAGATTAATGTATCTTCAAGAAGTTCTTTCTTAGTTCCATAAGAGGAATAGATACCGAACTTAATATGTTCACCAAATGCATTCCAGAACTTAACGTATTTATCAAAGTCAGTGTTCTTAATAGCTTTTAGTTTATCTACAATTTTCTTTTCAACGTTCTCACTAATCTTGCTTAGATATGGAGATTGTTGAAGCATTTCTCTTGATATATTTAAAGAGAAGCTTGGAGAATCTACTAATCCCTTAACAAATTTTAAATAATCAGGGACAAGTTCTTTGCACTTATTTTTGATAAATACACCTTTGGAGTAAAGTTGTAAGCCTTTTTCATATGAATCTGAATATAAATCATATGGAGCATGGCTAGGAATATATAACAAGGCATCGTAAGTTATTTTTCCATCGACATTGACGAACAAAGAAACGAGTGGATCTTCATAATCGTTGAATTTGGACTTATAAAAGTCATTGAGTTCATCGTCCTTAACCTCAGATTTGTTTTTCTTCCACAAAGGAATCATTGAGTTAAGAGTCTCTTCCTCAAAATACTCTTCTCTCTTTCCTTCTATTTCTTTGCCGTCTTTGTCTAGAACAGGTCTACTTTTAGAGACCATCATCTTAATCGGATACCTGATATAGTCAGAATATTTTTTAACGAGGGATTTAACTTTCCATTCTTCTAAGAATTCATCGTATTTAACATCATCAACATTCTTCTTTAAGAATAGAGTGATTGAAGTACCTTGTGTGTCTTTATCAATTTCTTCAATTGAGTAAGAATCCTCACCTTCAGATACAAATCTATAACCTGGTTGATCAAACGCTTTAGTTTCCACTTCTACTTTATTAGCAACAATAAATGCACTATAGAAACCAACACCGAATTGACCAATGATATTTAAATCTTTCTTTTCCTTAGCTTCTTTGATTTTACTCATGAAGTCTTTAGAACCAGATTTAGCAATTGTGCCTAAGTTATTGATTAAGTCTTCTTTAGACATACCTACACCATTATCGGAGATGGTAATTGTCTTAGCTTTCTTATCTACTGAAATATGAATATCTCCTTCTAAGATAGGCATCTTGCCGTTACTAGAAAGGGAAAGATATTTATATTTATCGATTGCATCACTAGCGTTACTTAATAATTCTCTTAAGAACACTTCTGAGTTTGAGTAGATAGAGTTAATCATTAAGTTTAATAATTCTTTACTCTCTGTTTGAAATTGTTTTACTTCTTTCATTTGTTATTACCTCATAAATTAGCCCCCAATTGGGGGGGCCACCATCAATTATTGTATCAATAATTTATTGGATTTGAATGTACTTATCTTTATTTGCTTCTTCTTCACTTACTTTCTTAATGTAGATATAAAGAACATCATTTTCTAACTTAGCAGATACATCTTTCATTGTGACGTATTCACCAAGATAGTAGCTTCTTGCGTGATGAGATGTTGTTCTTTCTCTAAAGATGTACTCTTCATTTTCATCTGCGTCTTGTGAAGTTGTGATATTAACAGTTAAGTAACCATTTTCAAGAGATAACTTAATATCTTCTTTCTTAGTGTTACCAACGTTAATTCTCATTTCATATTTATCTTTCTTATCAAGGACATCTGTATCCATGATGTAATTGTGATTATTTCTTTCAGTGCCACGGAAGAATAAATCAAAGAAAGGATCATAGGTTGAAACATAATTTCTCATAATTTTTACCTCCTAATTATGTTTTTTAGCACTCACACTCTTTGACTGCTAACACCTATATTTTACACCATTTTAGCAGTCTGTCAAGAGGAGTGCTAAAAATTATAATACTTTGTATTATGAAAATAAATTTTAAAAAAATAATCTCTTTTTTATCTTCTTGAACAATTATTTTTTGCATTTAATGAGCAACAAAAATGAAAAATTTTCCAGATAAGAAAAAGAACCCTATTAAAGGTTCTAAACGAATTAAAAATATGTAACAAATCTAGTTAGATGCTTTTTCGCTTTTCTTTTCTTTCGCTATATATTTAAAATAAGCAAATCTTAATTGTGGGAATATAACAGTAGATAATAATTCAACAATTAATAAGTACATATGAATCTTAGCGTGATGTTCACCTGGTTCCATAATTAACATAATAGAAAATACAATTGCGATAACAGATTCTAAAAATCCTAATAAACATGGGACTTTTTCTTTAAACATTTCATAGTATTCAGCAATTTCATCAGCCTCTCTAAGAATTGCCCAAACAGCCCAAATAACACAGATAACCTTAATATCATCGATTAATACTAAAGTACATAATCCAAGAATTAATTGAACAATAGCTTTGAATAAGAAATGCATTTTTTGTTCTCTATCTTTTTCAAAGAACCATGAACAAAATCCGTCAATTCCATATAAAGTGATAAGACCACCAATAAAGTATCTTAATTGTTCAACATATGTATCCATCAAGAAAAAGATGGAGATACCTAAAACTACAAATAAACCAAATTTGATGCACTTATAAATTTTCATATAACAAAATTAGATAAAATTAAGAATACAAAATATCCTGCGGTGATAATAACACCTGATGCAGCAAAGATTGCGAATCTTAATTTGCTATCTTCTTTTCCTTTCTTTTGAGCGTTTTTATTAATAAACAAGTTACCAAGTAATACAAGTAAAACCACTACTGTAGAAACTAACATAATGATTGCACTTAAATTACCTTCTTCCCCTGTGTATCCACCTAATAAAGAAACTTTAAATGACATAAATTCTGCTAAACCAATAATTAAGAAGTTAAATAAGCAGGATCCTGTAATATCTCCAAGAGCTGCGTTGAAATTTCCTTTTTTGCACAATACAAATGTAGATGTAAGTTCAGGTAATGAAGTAGCAATAGCTAAGAAGATAGCACCTGCGATAGTATCATCACCGTTAAATACCTTTTCACTGATTGCATCTGTTGCATAAGTAATGAAAATTGAGGTAGCAATTAATAAGACTGCAAAAATAACAAATCTAACTATAACTTGTTTAACACTTAGATTTGGCATTGGATCTACTTTTGCTTCTTCTTCATCATTTTCTTCGTCTTTGTTTTTTGGTTGTAAGAAAATAGCTAAGCCATATCCAATAAAAATTAAAATAGCTAAGAAATTAATTGGACCTAAGATAGGTTGAGCTGTAGTAGGAGCACATATACCATACGCAATAATTGCATAAATAATTAGACATGCAGTAATAACAATAAATTGAGTTTTATATTCAATCTTACTTTTTGCGAATAATCTAAAGAATAGAATTAACGCAAAACCCACTATTGCTAAGTTAAATAAGTTACTACCTAAAATATTACCAATGACTAATTGTTCACCATCTTTAACTAAAAGGGTTGCACTAATAGAAGTAAATAATTCTGGTAAAGAAGTAACAGCTGCTAATAAAACAGCGCCGATAAAAGCACCGCTAATTTTAGTTTTTTTATCTAAAGCATCTACGTAATCAGCAAGTTTCTTAGAAAAGAAAACAATGCCAGCGGCAAGAACTGCATATATAAGAAAAACAGACCATGTAGGAAAATTATTAAACATATCTTCCGTACTCCTTCTTTTTGAAATATACAAAATATATAACTACTAAATAAGCGTTACATATCAATAACCATAAGATTGGGTTGAATATAATGTACTTGCCCCAAGCAAACATTCCGTACATTACTTGATAATCCCAGAATGCAAATCTAAATAAGAAATGAACTAACATGCATAAATATACACAATGTCCATATTCCATAATTGCCCCTAAAATTACTCCAAGCAAGAATGAAATAACCATACTGATTAACAATTCTTGGAATACTACCCTGCCTTGAAGAATTAATAAAATATCAAACACCGCAAAAATAGCAGCAGAAATCAATACTTTAACAGCTCTATTTTGAACCCTAATTCTATTGAAAAACGACATTCTAAAAATCATTTCTTCTATCAATACGCTTAAAACGATACGCAATAAAGTTAAGAAAGTAATTAAATTAAAGTCACCATTAAAGAACAACGAGTTCTCAACAATTCTTACAGCATCAACAAATCCAGTTATGATAGCCAAAACAACCATAATGCCGATTATCACAAAAACCGGCAAAAGCACAAATAAATTACGATTATTAGGTTCTTGAGCGTCTTTACTAAAGCCGCCTGACTTACTTGTAAAATAAAAAACGTACAAGAAAAGTAATGCGTTAATGATTAATAAAACACATTGTTGTTGTAACGGCTCTAAATCTACAATAAATCCAGGTGCCATTAACACTATGATAAGCAACGCACTAAATATTAATGATTCCCCTACTTGACGTCTCATGAATATTAATCTATCACAAATTATATTTTATTAATATAATATTTTTGGTATGAAGATTAGTCTCTCAAATAAAGATAAAGAAGAATTCTATAATCTATTAAAAACTAAAGATTCCAATATCGATATTTCTGATATTTTGCTAACTGCTTTTGCATACACTGACTTTATTAATAAAGAAGAACTAGAGCAAAGTAATGAAATTTCTTCTATTAAAAATATGATTTTAGATAACTTAGAAGTTGATTCTGAGGAACTTAGAGAATCATTTTTTGAACAAGTTGATATTAAAAAATGCGAAGCAAATAATTTTTATAATGACTATGTCAAGCTACTTGATAAAGTTAATTTTAATTATGGGAAATATTCTCTTAAGAAAGTTACATATGAACCTTATCAACTTTTTGCATTAGACGATATTGAAGTAACTGATGACTATAAAGAAATTTCTAAGGTTGGCTATTTTGATAAACCATTCTCATATAAAGCGCTTTTTGAAGGAAAAGACCTCTGGATGAGTTTAAATCCTAACGAAATCAATACGATGTCCACTACCATAGAAAGCGCTAAAGGTAGAGTGTTAGTCCTTGGTTTAGGAATGGGTTATATAACTTTTATGCTCAGCCAAAAGAAAAATATTAGTTCAGTTACTGTTATAGAAAGAAACAAAGAAAATATAGCGTTATTTAAAAAACACCTATTTCCACTATTTCCAAATAAGGCAAAAATTACGATTATAGAAGATGACGCAATTAATTTTGTAAAACACTATTTTAAATATGACTATATCTTCGCTGATTTATGGTTCACTCCTGAAGACGGACTCGAATATTATTTAAAACTTAACGATATAGAAAAGAAAAATAACATTAAGATAGATTACTGGCTAGAGACTTCTTTAAAACAAATGAAAAGAAGATATTTAATTGAACTTATTAAAGAACAAATAGAGGGTTCGGATGAATCTTGGTATCAATCACAAAAAGAAATAGAAGATAGAATTTTCAAAAGATTGTACCTAGACACAAAAGATATAGTTATCAATAATATTGAGGGCATAAGGAACTTATTAAAATGAGATCAATTAAAGAAATCTTTGTAATTGGTTATGGACCAAGTAGTTCTCACACTATGGGCCCAGCTAATGCGTGTGAATATATCTTAAAAGAATATAAAGATATTAAATCAATCACTGTTACTCTTTTTGGCTCACTTGCTTTAACAGGAAAAGGTCACTTAACCGACTACATTATTGATTTAAAGTTTAAAGATATTAAACATAAAGTTCTTTTTGATTCTAAAACTGAAACTAAACACCCTAATACAATGGAATTCGAAGTCACCACTGATGAGGGTACATATAAAGAAACTATTGTCTCTATTGGTGGAGGCACTATTGTAACCAAACATAACTACGATGAAATTGGTAAAGAAGTTTACCCTCATCGTTCTTTAAAAGAAATATTAGCATTCTGTGATAAAAATAATCTTTCATTGAAAGACTACGTTAAGAAGTACGAAGAAGCTGATATCTACCAATATTTAAAAGCATGTAAAGATCAAATCATTTCAGCGATAGATTCTGGATTAGCAAAAGAAGGCACACTACCTGGCCCTCTTAAAGTACAAAGAAAAGCTAAAGAAATGATGGCTAATTTACAAAATGACGATCCTGCAGAAATCATGGCGATTTCCGCATTTGCTGTTGCAGAAGAAAACGCTTCTGGCAACATCATTGTTATTGCCCCTACTTGTGGTTCTGCTGGAGTATTTGGCGGCATCTTAGGTTACTTCAGAAAGAAAGGATATTCTGAAGACGCAATCATTGATTCTTTAATGGTTGCTGGCTTAATCGGTATCTTAGCAAAGACTAATGCATGCGTTTCTGGTGCTGAAGCAGGATGCCAAGCTGAAATTGGTGTTGCATGTGCTATGGGCGCAGCAGCAATTGCAAATATAAAAGGATTAAATAACGAACATATCGCTAGAGCAGCAGAAATTGCTCTTGAACATTCTTTAGGTTTAACTTGTGATCCAGTTCAAGGATATGTACAAATTCCATGCATTGAAAGATGCGCTGTTTATGCTTTAAAAGCTAAAAACGCTGCTAAATTAGCAACGTTAATTCCTTCTAGTGGTAACAAAATTGGATTCGATGAATCCTTAAAAACAATGTATGAAACAGGAAAAGACCTTTCTTCAGGTTATAGAGAAACTGGCAAAAAAGGTCTAGGCGAAATCTTTAAATAATTGAAATAGGACACAAATAGATATTTCTACTCAAAGGCAACAATGTTTCGCTCATACAAAGCACAAGCATTGGTTCTATTTTCATGTTGTACTTTTCTAATACTTTCAAGCAACTTTCATTAATAGTTGGATTTTTATTCTTTTTAATTTCCACTGGATATATCTTTTCTGAATCAACAAATAGCAAGTCTATTTCTCTTTGGTCAACATCTCTATAATAGAATAGATTTAATGGTTTTCCTGCGTTGTAGTAGGATTTAATAATCTCTGTTACTACAAATGTTTCAAAGAAAGCTCCGCTAGCTGCACCATTTGCAAGAGTCTCTGGACTTGTCCATTTAGTTAAATATGCTGCTAATCCAGTATCCATGAAATATATCTTAGGTGTTTTAACTAATCTATCAGTTACCTTTGTGTAATAAGGATAGAGCAAATAAATAACACCTGATCTTTCTAAAATAGCAATCCATTCTTTAATAGTTGGAGATGATACTCCAATCTCATTAGCTATAGATAAATAATTTAATTGTTGAGCAGTATGAGCTGCAATATAGACCAGAAATTGGTAGAAAGCATTCAACTTACCAACTTGAGATAAATCTTTAATATCGCGTTCAAGGAAAGTATTAACGTAATCCATATAATATCTTTCTCTATCTATATCTTTTGTAACAATTTTAGGCATTCCACCTTGAAAAATAAGTTCAAAAATCTCATTTACGTCCATTTTTGAAAACTGTCTTTTCTTTAGAGAAACTAAATCTGGAGAAAACGCACCTTTATCAAATCCTTGTACTTCTGACATCGATAAAGAAGACATATCTAAAACTGCTACACGTCCAGCAAGAGACTCAGATACGTTTTTCATCATTCTGAATTTTTGAGAACCAGTAAGCCAGAATAAACCATTTGTTTCTTCGCCTTTAAGATTCTTCATATCGACTATTCTTTTAATTTCTTCTAATATTGAAGGCTCTTTTTGAAATTCATCTATTAAAATAGGATATCCATATGTATCAAAAAACAATCCTGGATCAGTTTTCGCTAGATTCCTTGCAACAAAATCATCAAAAGTAACATATTTCATATTATTCTTAATGGCGTTTAACATTGTTGATTTGCCAACTTGTCTTTGGCCACAAACCATTATTACAGGATATTGTTTTGACAATTCTAATACTGTTTTTTCAATATTTCTTTTGATATACATATGTCTTCCTCCCGAGTTTTTTAAAGTGTGACTTTATTTTACTCGGATTTTTTTCTTTTTACAATATAAAAACCCTGCACGAATGCAAGGCTTTACACTTCTATTATGTATATTTTATCCAACAATTTTATCTTCAAAAGATTGGAATGTATCAGATAATGATCTACCTTCTTCTAAAGAAGCAATTGTTTCTTTTAATAAAGGAGCAAGAGTCATAACATCAATCTTTTTACTCTTCTTAATATCTGGAAGAGGAATAGAATCGGTAATGACTAATTTTCTTAATTGAGAAGCTTCAATCTTCTTAACAGCGTCTTTAGATAAAACACCGTGGGAGATAACTGCTTCGACGCTCTTAGCGCCTAATTCAATTAATTTATCTGCTGCTGCACATAATGTACCAGCAGTATCGACGATATCATCAACGATGATACAGTCTTTACCTTCAATATCACCAACGATAGCAGTGATTTCTGCTTTGTTTGGTTCAGGTCTACGTTTATCGATAATTGCGATTGGGCAATTAAGTCTTTCTGCTAATTTTGTAGTTCTAACAACACCACCATGGTCAGGAGAAACACATACTGTTGTTGAAGGATCTCTATCTTTAAAATAAGCATGGATTAATGGTAAAGCTGAGATGTTATCTACAGGAATATCAAAGAATCCAGTTAATTGTAATGAGTGTAAGTCAACACACACTACTCTATCTGCACCAGCGACAGTCAACATATCCGCAACAAGTTTTGCAGTAATTGGCTGTCTTGGTTTTGCTTTTCTATCTTGTCTTGCATATCCGAAATAAGGAACGATACAAGTAATGCTTCTTGCGCTAGCTCTCTTACATGCATCAATGCATACGAGAAGTTCCATTAATCTTTCATTAACAGGAGCACAAGTAGATTGGATAATGTAAACATTATCACCACGGAATGATTCTGAGCCTTGCCATAAGACTTCGCCATCAGCAAAGTGTATCAAATCACTATTAGTTACCCTTACACCTAATAAACCTGCTACTTCTTTTGCAAGTTCAGTGTTAGCGGATAATGAAATAATCTTTAATCTGTTATACATATATAACCTCCGATATCAGTTTATGTATGATTAAATCTTTCTATATATTTATTATATAACTACTTTTTGACAGTACCGAAAATTCTATCACCACAATCACCTAAGCCTGGGCAGATGTAAGCATTTTCGTTAAGTTGTCTATCTAAAGCGCCAATAATGAGTGGAGTATCTGGGAATGCTTCACAGAAAGCTTTAACACCTTCTGGTGCAGCAATAATGCAGATAAATGCGTCAACATGTTCAACACCATGTTTTTGGAGCATTTTAATTGCATCAATAGCAGATCCACCAGTAGCGAGCATTGGGTCGATAACGTAGACTTTCATGTTAGCTATATCATCTGGTAATTTGCAGTAATATTCATGTGGTTCGTGAGTAACTTCGTCTCTATATAAACCAATGTGGCCACAACGAGCACCTGGTACGAGTTCGAGCATACCATCAGCCATGCCTAATCCTGCTCTAAGGATAGGAACAAAGCACAAGTTGGAAGGACTAATTACTGGTTGGACAGTCTTTTCAACTGGTGTTTCGATTTCTTTCATGTGCATAGGAACATCTCTAAGTGTTTCATAGCCTTCGATAACAGCGATTTCTTTAACTAATTGTCTAAAATCATTAGTTTTTGTTTTGATATTTCTTAACTTTGTAATCTTGTGAGTTAAGAGTGGATGATTTAATACTCTAACATTTTTGTATTGTGATATATCCATGTAATTTCTCCTTCTTTCCTTTAATTTTTTTAAAAAAAATAGGACCTTAAAGCCCTATTTAATTTCCTCTAATAATTTATTCCAATGATTAACATCTTCAGGTGTTGCGACGTATACGTAAGGAACGTTTCTTGAAAGTTCATTATAGTCAAGACCATAACCAACTAAGAACTTATTCTCTGTGAGAACTTTTCCTGTATAGTCGACATGTAAATCAGTTTTACGAAGATATAATTTATCAAATAAAGAAACGATAATAATATTCTTTGGGTTGTGTTTTTCTTGAAGATAACCTGTTAAATATTGCATTGTTAAACCAGTATCGATAACGTCTTCGACGATAACGATAGTTCTATCAGTAATATCTAAAGATAAATCTTTCTTTAAAATAACTGCACCAGTGGAATTTGTACCTGAATATGATGAGACTTGAATGTAGTCTGTCATGATTTCAGTTTTCATCTCTTTGATGAGATCCATCATAAAATTAAGAGAACCTTTAAGTACTCCAATTATGATAGGTGCTTTGATGTTTTCTGAAGCGAAACGGTCGTCTAATTTAGCGGCAATATCCTTGCAAATCGCTGTGATTTCTTCACTAGTTAAGATGACTTCTCTTCCCATACTTTAAATATATTATTCTAGTTTTCCTTCAAAGGCAATCTTTATTTATATAAATAAATTGGAGTGCTTGGTTTACTAGAAGTACCCTGGAAAGAAGGACTTCCAAGCTTAATGTAAACATTAGTTGTTTGGCCTTTTATGAGGTAGCCATCACTAAATGCTTCTATCGTGAAATTTATACCTTCATTTGTCGCTTTTAAACCAATTGAGTAATGCGTTCCATCTATATAAGAATATAAATACTTATTCTCTGGAGTTTTCATCGTAAAGACTCCGTCTGAAACTTTTGTGAATGTATATTTTTGTGCTCCAGAAACATTTAATCCTTTTTTATCACTACTGATATCTGCATCAACAGCGTTAAAGTACCAAGGTCTACTTTCATTACCATTAACTGATGTTAAAGCTTTTTCGTCATGAACAATGAATGCTGATTGACCATCAAGTTCGTTTAAATTAGTGACTAAACTATATTCATATGTTGGTTGTGGTGTTGGTGGAATTTCTTGTCCAGTACCTGAACCAGAACCGCCTCCTGAGCCACTTCCGCCTATATCAATATTTGCTGGTACAGCAGTTTGAACACCATTATTAGTCCAAATAAATTCAGCATATTCTGGGTGATCAACAAATGGATTTCTACCAAATCCAGCTTTTTCAAGTTTATCGTTGATTTGCTTTTCAATATCTGTAACAGGATAATCTCTATTCCATTGCATTAACGTCTTTAATGTACCCATTGTCTTTTTGCTAGGAGCATCACCAGGATTATTAGATAAAGTTAATCCGTGAGATTTACCATATTTTGTTGCAACATACAAGATAACACGTGCAGATTCGCCCCTTGCACCTTCAAAGCCGCAAGATGCCGGATCCCATTGATTGGTACCTATTCCATAAAAATTATTTCCTCTGTCAGAATTTTCACTCTTTAGAGATGGACGAACCATGTATGGATCTTTTTCAACCTCGTCTCCGCCTCTATCACTTCCTCCACCACGGGAATTTGGCCAAGTATGTTCTCTATTATAATCAGAGGTATTAATAGGATATTCGTCATTATGATAGAAAGGAATAAAATAACCGCTTTTAGTTGTTGCAGCACTTATACCGATGTTTAAGCACGAGGTATAAGTTGTAGTAGTTTTAACTTTTGCTCTCATTAAAGTAGCTAAAGTATCTCTAAATGTATAACCGTATTCATTGAAATTTAAGTTCCAACGTGAATCTTCAGCGATTGTTCCACCGCCACCACCTTAGCCGCCTCCGCCACCATTGTCTTCAACTACTACTTGTCCTTTTTCAAATAAGTAAATAGGGAAACCTGGTTTTTGTTTATTTCCACTGAATGATAAATATAAAGATAAATAAACTTGAGTTGTAGTTCCTTGAATTACGAAACCTTGAGTGTCTTTTGTGATATTCCAGTAAACTGTACCACTCTTAGGAGCAGCTGTTGAATCACATAAGCCGATGGAATAGTGAGTTCCGTCAACATAGCTATAAACATAGTTGTTATTCTTTGCTTGAATTGTATAAGAACCATCAGCTTGTTTTGTGAATTTGAATTCTTCACCGTTTTCTTCCATTTCTACGAAACCAGTTTTACTAATTTCGAAATCAGTAACCGCGTAGCAAAGATACCAAGGAAGATTTTCTCCCTTAATTTCAGCTGTCATAGCGCCATAAGTCATACCGTCTGATGAAGAAACAATATATAAGTTATCAACATCATCAATGGAATCAACCATAACATAACCATCAACTAATTTACTTCCGCCACCAAGTGCAGCAACAGCTTCTGTCTTAGTTTGTCCACAAGTTGTGCAGGTGAAAGTTTTAACACCTTCTTCAGTTGCAGTTGGTTGAGTTGTAACCTTACCGGCATCCCATTCATGAGTATGTTCTGCAGAGATTTTTCCAACTTTTTCAGTTTTAGTTGCGTGGCAAGTTGTACATTCAAATGTTTTTGTACCTTCTTGTTCTGCAGTTGCAGCTTCAGTGATAACACCGTCATTCCAACTATGTACATGGAGTGAGAAATCAGCTGGGATTTCTTCTTCTTTAGTAGCGCCACAAACTGTACAAGTACGAGTTCTAATACCTGTATCAAAATCGGTTGGATCTTTAGTTATAACACCATCATCCCAATCGTGTTCACTAATATCAGTTTTTGAAGGACAGCCACCACAGGGTCTCCAGTGTTGTTCATCATTAAATTTCCAAGTATCACGCCAAACGTGGACGTGGCCAGAACTTGTCTTTGGAATTGATTCAGTTTTTGTTTTGCCACAAACAGTACAAGTAAGTGTTTTAATACCTTCTTCTGAATCTGTAGCTTCTTTTGTGACTACACCCTTATCCCAGTCATGGAAGTTTTTATCAAACAATTCGTCACAACCACTACATTTTCTAAAGTGGTAGTCGTTTGTGCTTGATAATTCATTACTCCAACTGTGAGTGTGTCCACTTGATAATGTAGGAATAGTTTCTGTTTTAGTAGCCTTACAAATTGAACATGTGTAAGTTTTAATTCCTTCTTCATTATCAGTTGCAGCTTTTGTTACTTCACCAGCGTCCCAAGTATGAGGGCCTCTTTTAAAGAAGTCGTAACAATCAGTGCATTCTAGCCAGTGGTAGTTACCATCATAGCTATAAGTGTCTCTTAATTTGTGTTCTTTACCATTTTCATCAACAGAAATGTTACCTTCCACATTCTTATCGCATGCAACCATAGACATGCCTAAGGGAGCAATTAAAAGACCTAAAAGTAAAATTTTCTTTTTCATAATTATTGTCCAGATACACCTATCTTTTTAATCAAAAGTGATGGAGTAGCAATGCCGCTAGGCGATACCTTTACGTCATTACCTACTTCTTGAACATCTTTGAAAACTTCCAATAGGTTTCCAGAAGCTGTTATTAAATCAAATGGTCTTCCTTTCTTACCATTTTTGATTTCAAATCCACTTGCTTGAAGTGAGAAGTCACCAGATTGTGGATTCATACCACTATGTAATCCAGTAACGCCAGTGATGTAAACACCATCACCAACTTCAGCAAATAAATCGTCTAAGGACTTCTTACCTGGTTTAACTGTGAGGAAGAATGGTCCAGTAGACTTTTTACTACCTGCTCCTTGAGCATTACCAGTTGTAGTAACGCCATCTTTAGCAGCTGTAGTTAAGTTATATAAGTATGTTTTTAAAATACCTTTTTCGATAATTGGCTTGTTGTAAGTAGCAACACCTTCATCATCGAACCATCTTGCGAATGGGTTCTTAGATAATGGTTTATCTTCAATAGTTAACTTCTTACTAGCGATTTGTTGACCAACTTTATCAATAAACAAAGATGATTTCTTTTGAACTTGTTCAGCATCAGCGTGACCAATGTAGACACCTAATAGAGAAATAACAGCGTCATGATCAAGAACTGCTTTACATTTAATAGGTTCGCAACTAATACCGCCTAATTGTGAAGTTGCTTCTTCTGCACATTTCTTAGCAAGTGCTTTTACATCAAACTTGTTGAAGTCATTATCAAAGAAAATTTCAAAACCAGATTTAGTTTGTCCATTTTCTGATGCAAGAACTTCAGCACCGTAGTAGAAATAATTGCCTTTTTGAACGAGATTTAAGCCATTAGAGTTAACTAATGTGTGTTTAGATGTTGATTGAGAGAAGAAAGTAGCACCTACTTCAGTAATTCTCTTATCTTCTGCTTTAATAGCAGCTTCAAGTTCCTTCATCTTAGCGATTTTAACGTCCATAGGAACTTCATCTAATGCTTTGTTATAAGTATTGATTTTGTGATATTTTTCGCTGCCTTTGAAGATGAAAACTGGGTCTTCATTTTCAATGACTTTAGCGTTTTTAACGATTCCATCAATTAAGTATTTTGCTTTTTCTTTATTCCAAGTATCGCAAGATGCAGCACCGCATTTACCATTTGAGAAGATACCACGAGCAACAACAGTCATACCGTTATTGTCAGAGTAGTTAGCAATTTCTCCATGGAATAATTCAGCTTCTACTTCGTGAGATTCGCCAATATATAATTCGACTTCTTTAATGCCTGCTTCTTTAGCTAAAGCAAAGAATTTATCATATTTTCCCATATTACTTTAATTCTCCTCCTCTGCCACCGACAGTACATTCAGAAACTCTAATTGTTGGTTGACCAACGGAAGTGTAGACTCTACCAGAAGCTGCTCCACAGAAGCCTTCTGCTAAGTCTAAGTCATTAGCGACCATATCGATATTCTTTAAGATTTCAAAACCCTTACCGATTAATGTAGCACCTTTGACCATTTCACAAACCTTACCATCTCTAATGATGTAAGCTTCGCTACAACCAAAGTTAAATTCACCTGTGCTTGGATCAACTTGTCCACCACCAAATGCAACTGCGTATAAGCCTAACTTAGTTGCTTTGATGATTTCTTCAGGAGTTGATTTACCTGGACAGATGAAAGTATTAGACATACGTGATGTAGGGATATATCTATAATTTTGTCTACGACAAGCACCATTGCCTTGTCTATTCATTCTACGACCGTTGAAGTCATCAATCATGAATTCTTTTAAGATACCATTCTTAATAAGAACTCTCTTTTCTCCTGGATTACCTTCATCATCAATATCAATTGAGCCCCAACCATTTGGAATAGTTGAATCATCAACTGCAGAAACAATCTTGGAAGCAACTTGTGTTCCAATTTGTTCTGGTTTATAGAATGATAATCCTTTAGCTACTGCGCTAGCTTCGAGTGGGTGGCCACATGATTCATGGAATAAAACACCGCCCCAACCATTGCCAATAACAACAGGCATTTTTCCTGCTGGGCATTCTGGTGCATCTAACATAGCAAGTGCAGTTTTTGTTGCTTTTGCTGCGTTTTTAACGATATCTTTATCTCCACCTTTAAATTGGTTGATATCACTTTGGCAGCCTCTACGAGCAAATCCTTGTTCAAAACTCTTACCATCAGTAACGATAACTGCAATGCCATAAGTAGCCCATTGGTTATCTCTCTTGAACCATTTTGATTTTGAGTTAAATACTGCTACGCCTCTATGCCAGCAGTTTAAGCTACAAATTCTTCTAACGATACGTGGATCATTAGCCTTAAGAATTTCAGCATCCGCACTCTTTAATAAAGCAATCTTTTCTTCTAATGCAATTGTGTCGTTATCAACAACAATTTTACTTCTTTCTTTTGCTTTTACTTTGTCTAAATGGTCTACAAAGACTGTTTGTTTTCCATTAAAGGATTTGTTTAAAGAATTTGCCAAAGCAAGTAAACCTTTTCTTGTTAAATCATTTGTATAACCATAAATACATTGATTTTCTTTGAGCAAACGCAAACCAACTCCATTTAAGGAATTGGAAGCAGAAGTTTCGACTTTTCCATTTTCTAATGAAACGTTTTGAGTATGTGAATCCTCGTAGAAGATTTCAGCATAATCAGCGCCAGTAGAAAGGGAAACATTTAGAACTTCAATTGCTAATTTCTTTGAAATCATAAGTTTCCTCCGATCTCTTTACAGGAGAAATAATATTTATTTTTCCTACAAGACTCATTGCTCACATTATATACAAAATTTTATTTTGTGTTAAACTATTTCTTGAGGAATCCCAATATGAATCCATGGCATGACGTTAAAGAGGAGAGAATTACTCCTGAGCAATTCCTTTCGTTAATCGAAATTTCGAAAGGTTCAAAGAACAAATATGAATTAGATAAAGAAACTGGTCGATTAATTCTTGACCGTATTCTTTTTACTAGTACCCACTATCCACAAAACTATGGTTTTATCCCTAGAACATATGCAGATGATTATGACCCACTTGATGTTCTAGTTTTAACTAGCGAAGCAATTATCCCAATGACGTTTGTTAGATGTAAACCAATAGGAATGTTAAACATGATTGATAATAATCTTCCAGACCAAAAGATTATCGCTGTTTGTATTGATGACCCTTTCTATGCAAAGATTGAAGATATTTCTGAACTTCCAAAGCACGTTATGGATGAAATCAAACACTTCTTCTCAGTCTATAAGACTCTTGAAGGTAAAGAAACCGCTGTTGATATTGTCACAGGTAGAGAAGAAGCAATCAAAACTATCAAAGAATCCATGGACAAATATAAAAAAGAAATCGCTCCAAAGTTAAAAGAACTAAGAGGTTATTAATTTATGAACAAAATCAAGTGTCCTAAATGTGGCGAAGTTTTTTCTATAGATGAAGTAGATTACGCAAAGATTCTTTCTCAAGTTAAAAATGAAGAGTTCGATAAAGAACTTGCAAGACGTGAAAAAGAAATACTCGAAAAGAGCAAATTAACTGCAGAAGTTGCAAAGCAAAATGACGCAAAAACATACGATAAAAAAATTGCTGATTTAGAAGCAAAACTTCGTGAACAACAAAATAAATTAGATAATGCTAACACTGAAAAAGAGTTGGCAGTAGCTAATGCTAAAGCAGAGAGCAAAGAAGAACTTTCTAAGAAAGAAAAAGAACTTCTTGAATTAGATAGTAGGTTAAAAGAAGAAAAGAATTCGGCTAAAAACGAACTACTTCTTTTAAAACAACAACACAGTGCTGAATTAAAGGCAAAAGATGAGCAAATTGAATTCTATAAAGATTTCAAAGCTAAACAATCTACAAAACAAATTGGCGAATCGTTAGAACAATACTGCCATGATGAATTTAATAAAATCAGAATGACAGCTTTCCCTGATGCATACTTTGAAAAAGATAATGATGTCAGTAGAGAATCAGGATCTAAAGGTGACTTTATCTTTAAAGATTTTATTAATGGAACTGATACACCATTCGTCTCAATTATGTTTGAAATGAAAAACGAAGGAGACACTACTGCAACTAAACATAAAAATGAAGACTTCTTCAAAGAACTTGATAAAGATAGAAACGAAAAAGGTTGCGAATACGCTATTCTTGTTTCTCTTCTCGAAGCCGATAGCGAGTTGTATAACGCTGGCATTGTTGATGTTTCTTACAAATATCCGAAAATGTATGTTGTAAGACCTCAATGTTTCATCCCTATTATTACTTTATTAAGAAATGCTGCTTTGAATTCAATGCAATATCAAAAAGAATTAGTCGAGTATAAAAATCAAAATGCTGATGTAGAAAACTTTCAAAGCAAGTTGCTAGACTTCCAAGATAAGTTCAATAGAAACTACAACTTAGCAAAGGATAAATTCGCTGATGCTATTGCTGAAATCGATAAAACAATCGATCATTTAAATAAAGTCAGAGATAGCCTTGTCGGTGCAGAGAAAAACTTAAGACTTGCTAATGACAAAGCACAAGACTTATCAATCAAGAAATTAACTAAAGATAATCCAACAATGAAAGAAAAGTTTGGATTAGAAAAGTAGGTTAAGTTTTTTGCAAAAAGAAAAAGAGGTGTTCGCTAATGCGTTCGCCTCTTATTTTTTCCTTATGCGATTGGGAAATTTTCTTTTAACAATTCAGCTTCATCAGCAGTGATTCTAAGAATTGTTCCGTGGCGCTTTGTTTGACTGTCCCAACTAAATTCATCAGTACTTAGTTGTCTCCAAGAATTATTTGTGTTTGTCTTATCTTCAATATCAGTAGTTGCCCAAGGAACATAGCCGACACTACCATCATTGTAGTAATCAGCCATCAATCCAATTTCATCAATATTAGGATTCTTTCTATCTGCTTGATTAAAATGGAACCACTCAGGCCCTTCAAACCATTTGTTATTAGCATCGTTTCCTCTAAATGTGAAACCGACATCTGCTAAATTCATTACCTTTTCCCAAGAATTGATATCTAATAAATCTTTCGTTCTTTGGATTAAGATACCGCCATTATCTTCATGGTTATCACCGTCTTTTGCTGCACAGTAATAATATTCACCAATCTTCATAACTGAAGCATCAATAATCTTTCTTTCATTATTATTAATAGCTACAGGTGAATCTGAATTCTTTTTTGGATCTTCTTGTCCGTCTGGATAAGGTTGATTCTTTAAGAATTTCTTTGTTTCACCAAAGTGAACGAAGTCTCTAGTTGTTGTATAGTAGATGCAATCTCTTTCTTTGATAGCGTCTTTAGTATCAGTAAGAATTGTTGAAGAGAAGAAGATAACATATTCACCTGTTTCTTCGTTATAAATCATTTCAGGTGCCCATGCCATACCAGCATCTTCTCTAGCAACTTCGATTAATCTACCTTCGGTCCAATTAACTAAATCGTGAGATTCCCATAATGTGATTGAATGGCTACCAGTAATTGTAAACTTACCCGAACCATTATTGTTGCCCCAACCACCTCTAGTATAAACACTTAAGTCAGTTGCAATGAGATAGAAGGTGTCGCCCTCAGGAGAACGACAGATGAATGGATCTCTAACACCTCTTTCACCAACTTTTGATGATAAAACAGGTTTAAGATTACTCGTTGTTGAGCCATTCATATCTTTAAACTTTAAGCCTTGACCTACGTCGGCTAATGCAAAGAACATTTGTTCTCCTGTAGCGATTTTTACACCATCTTCAGTCTTACC
>JAGCCQ010000046.1 GCA_017651565.1 Bacilli bacterium
TAAATAATTTGGTCATTAGCTGAGTAACTTCAATAGACTTAGCGAACACCACTAAGCCAGAAGTATTTCTATCAATTCTATGACATGGAGCAGATAAGAAATTTCCTTCCTTACCTTTAAACATTAAGTATTCATTCACCATTACGTCTAAAGAGACATCTCTAGAACCATCACCTTGGACTAACATTCCTCTAGGTTTATTAATGACGATGATGTTTTTATCTTCATAAATGATATAACTAGATATCTCATCTTTAGCTGCTAGTTCTTTTTCCCTAGTAAATTCAGCGTATTGATCATCAGTTATATATAAAAGAATCTCATCATTCTCTTTTAATACGTATTTATCTGACTCTCTTTTGCCATTTACTTTAACGTCTTTTTTTCTAAAAATTCTATAAACAAAAGACAAAGGAGCGTTCTTTAAAACCTTCTTAACATACTTAAACAAAGACTGATTAGAATCGAATTTGTTAATAACAAATTTTTGCATACCATTATTGTAAATAATAATTATTTATAAATAAAGAGTGCAAGTTTAATAGTTTTTAATTATAATACTATTCGCAACACTAAAAAGATGCCAAAAATGGAGGAATACCCAAGAGGCTGAAGGGGTGGGCTTGGAAAGCTCATAGACATGTAACAGTGTGCGAGGGTTCAAATCCCTCTTCCTCCGCCATTATCGTTGAAAACGCTCCCAAGGATTAAACCAAGGGAGCTTTTATTTAGCAATTTAACAAGAACTTTTTGAGTGGCATGATTTCGATTGTCTTGCCTTCCACATTAATCGTTCTTTCTTCTTCATATGTAACAACTAATAATTTGTACTTTTTATCACTACTATTTGCGAACTCAACTAGATTATTAACTTCACGATTATAAGCGTCGCCATCGTTGATTGAATAAGCAACTTGGACAGCGGTATTTGTATCAGAAAGATATAAATCAATATCTACCTTGCTTCCTTTTAGATAATATAGTGATTCTTTATGTTTTCTATAAAGATGTACCGCGACAATATTTTCTAACAAAGAACTTCTTTTGTCATCCAAGAAAAGGTTTAATACTCCATTATCCATAAAATAGTATTTCGGATTACTATTTTTATCTAAAAATGAAGCATAATAATTCTCGATTGTGAGTAGTAAGAACGCATCTTTACAATAACCACAATAATCAATAATGATATCTTTTGAAATCTTGTATCCAATACCAGTGATAATATTTTGAATTTTGGTGTACGAAAGATCTTGTTTAACTGACTCTGCGATTTTCTTAATCATCAGTTTCATACCATTTTCATTTCTAACATCGTTATGAACAATTATGTCGTTATAGAGAACCTTTTGATACACACTTGAAACATATTCTCTTTTATTTTTAAACGACAAAGATTCTGGGAAACCTCCATTCACAAAATAATCATTTAACAAGCTATTTATTTGTGCTAAATCCTTAACAGAGTAGGCTTCTTTATTAACCGAGTTTGCTCTCAAAAATTCCTCAAAAGAGTAAGGTAATATTTCTATAGAAATATATCTTCCGCCTAATTTGGCTTCAACTTCTTTTGAAAGCATCTTTGCGTTGCTACCTGTTATATCAACTTTATATCCTTGATTAGAAATGCGAATCGCAAATTTCTCCCATTCATCAACATTTTGAATCTCATCAAAAAAGAAATAATGTTTTTTATTAGATAGCTCTTCAGCAACTAAAAGAATATCTTCAAAATCACCAACATTAAATTCAAGTAAACGTTCATCATCGAAGTTTATATATATAATTTGATTCCACTCGATGCCATCTCTAATTAAATCTTGTACACGTTTATATAGCAAAGTTGTTTTTCC
This sequence comes from Bacilli bacterium, assembly GCA_017651565.1. Lineage (GTDB taxonomy): Bacteria > Bacillota_I > Bacilli_A > RFN20 > CAG-826 > RGIG9670. The sequence continues at coordinate 1,854 of JAGCCQ010000046.1, forward strand.
CACTCTTCTCAAGCCTACTAAAACATAGTTAGCGTCCTTTTCAAGCATGATATCTCTATCCACTATTATTGCGTCTTTAATAACTTGGTGTTGATCAAATATTACTTTTTTGATTATTTCGTGATTCATAAGCAATTATCCTTGTCGAATATATTCTACAAAATATCACTGTTTTTGTCGAGTATATTCTACATCTTCAAAATTCTTGCATCGACAATTCATGGCAGTTTGTAGACAAACTTTCCAATGATTCGAGATTTCTTATAAAGAAAAGACAAGGCTTTATGAACCTTGTCTTTTTAAATTCCGAATATTAATTATGCCTTTGCAACGTATCCAGGAACGAAGATTTCACGAATGTGTTCGAGTGTTGATTTTGCAATACCAAAACTAATTAAGTGATTTTCCATCTTGTCTGCGAATGTTTCGCCTTCACAAGCTTCTGTTTTTTTAATCCATTGTGGGAATTCGGCACCTTCAGATTCTTTAATCTTAACTTCTCTTCCTTTAGTGAATTGTGTCCAGAGATAATCTCTAGTCATATCTTCTTTGCTCATACCTAATAATGATTCTAAGAAGAATGTGGCAATGCCTGTTCTATCAGCACCATATGTACAGTGGAGCATAACTGGATCAGTGTCGCAGTGTGCAAGAGTATCAAAGATAATCTTATACTTAGCAGCAATACCATCACTACCTTCCCAACGCTTTGATTCTGTACCAGAAGCAACATCAGCAGCAACGAATGCAACTGGCCATTCAGTAGAGTTAGCAGCTGAAACATTGCCGCTAGGGAAGTTGTAACTATCTCTCATATCGATATCAACTTTAATACCTAATTCTTTAATAGCTTCTTTACCTTTTCCAGCAGTATCAAGTTTAGAAGATGTGTTGCCTCCACGACCTGCATCAAGTTGAGCACATCTAAAGTACATACCTTGTTTGATTTTGCCGTTAGGGATTAAACTACTTGACCATCCGCCAATATCACGGAAGTTAAGAACATCAGGAACATAAACAACACGTGGAGCCTGGCTTGTAGTTGTAATATTCTTTACAGTAGCATTTGCTAAACCTTCTTGGCTAGTTGCAGCTCTGAAATAATATTTTGTTCCAAGATAAGCGTTTTGGAAGTAATAAACTTTTTCTGTTGTTTCTCTAACTGGAGCGTTTGCTAAATCTGCTTCACTAGTTGCAACTTGAACATAGTATTTTGTTGCGTCTTCAACATCATTAAATCTTAATTTGATTCCTTCTGGAGAAGATAAATCTTGCTTATCACTATTAGCAGCATATGACTTATAAGTGTCTGCAGGATTGGAATCGTTTAAGGACTTAAATTGTTGTAAATTACGCATATCATTATCAGGTACTTCTGTAATAGTACTTGGATCTTGTGGAATGAATTGCGCAGCATCACTTGTTACAAATTGGATGTAGTCAATTGATGGAACATATTGTGCATCTGCTTTAACTTCAACAGTGACATTGTATGTACCTTCATATAAAGATTCATCTCCATAAGTAACTAACTCAAAATTTGTAGCGCTGTCTCTTGCAGCAAGTTTCTTTGAATCATCAATTCTAAAATCGTTAACTGCTGCAACGTGGAAAGCAATTGTATCATTTAAAGCGATTTCTTTATCCAATTCGCCTTCTCTTTGTGCAAAAGCTGCAGAGAATGAAACTGTAGAATAAGCTTTAAGTGTGAAAGAAAATTCAGCTTTACTACCTGCTTTACCACCAGCTAAGTATTTGCCACCAGATGCGTTTGTGTCGGTAACAATTTTGTCTCCGGAAACAACATTCCAATTAGAAACGTCAAATCTTTCTGCTTCAAATTTAGCAGTTCCGAAATTTTCAATAGCGAACACATTGTCAGTTTGTCCACCATCGTTTACATCATTTCCAGTTTCACCAGTAGGCTTGTCTGTACAACCGACTAAACAAGCGATAGAGAGTACGGAAATAAGAATGTTTTGTTTTTTCATAAAACCTCCATCGGACAATTAAGTCCTATCATTTATGCACATTAGTAACTCCTCAAAACCTAATATTTTTGTGTTTTATGCGCATTCACGTCCATTAGTATAAAAGAAATATCAAGAAAAAGGTAGACAATATTTTTAAATATAAAGAACGTATACTTTCCTTTTGATAGAAAATCCTTTTTTGAGACTACTTTAAATTAACGCTTTTTTAAGATAAAATCCCACTTTATTAACTTAAGCCAAACAAAAACACACTGTCGTGAACACTAGGGGGATGGTTTACGACAATGTGTCTTACCTCATAGAAGACCTTTTACAAAATCTTCTACTTTAGCCATGTCTACAGTTGGTTCGAATCTCGCCACTACATTTCCTTCTCTATCAATGATGAACTTTGTAAAATTCCATCTGATATCAGGATTATCTTTCTTTTTGCCCATAGTAATGAGTTTTAAGATTGCCACCATTTTTCCTTTACCAAATCCTTCAAAGCCTTTTTGACTTTTAAGGTATGTATATAAAGGCAATTCGTCTTTGCCATTAACGTCTGATTTCTTCATTTGTTCAAATGTTGTGTTGTAATGAAGTTGACAGAATTCATGAATTTCTGCATCTGTACCTGGTGCTTGTTTACCAAATTGATTGCAAGGAATGTCTAGGATTTCTAATCCTTTATCATGATATTTCTTATACATTTCTTCAATAGGAGCGTATTGAGGAGTAAAACCACAACCAGTTGCGGTATTCACTACCATAATAACCTTTCCTTTTAATGTAGCAAAGTCTAATTCTTCTCCGTTAACTTTTGGAACTTTATAATCGTAAATCATTCCGCAATTACTCCTTTCACAAACTCTTTTAATCTATTTAAATCGTCTTCATTTGGACGATTTTTATTTAAGAACTTAAAACTTCCTTTTGTGTGATATTCTTTCTCAGAAACTTGAACACCATATGGAACAGCTACTTTCTTAACTTTTTTGAATGTTGATAGACCTGAACAAGAGCTATTAACATTTACTAATAATTTGATATTTGGTGCGTTCTTACCAATGAATTCATCGATTCTTTTATCAATTGAGAAAGCGTACATTGCATTAACAAAGAATAACACATCTACTTCTTCCTCTAATGGCTTATCGATAGGTAAAGCTTCCGCTCCTGCTACTTCACTAATAGCATTTGCGAGTTTGACACCATTATGTTTTTCACTTACTGATAAATATCTAATCGCAATTTTCATAGTTTACCTCCTTTCCTTCGTTAATAATCTTATACAATAACCTTTTGTATTCTTTTGCTTCTTCCATGGTTAGCCATGGTTCTTGAGCAAGAGTTAATGGAACACTAACAGCTTTCTTTTTTAAATCCCTACCACTATCTGTTAAAGCAATAACTATATTTCTTTTGTCTTCTTTATCCTTATTAATAGTGATGTAACCTTTTTGTTGTAACTTCTTCAATAATGGCGCAAGGGTATTTGCTTGAAGGAATAGACAGTTAACTAAGCACTTCTCGTTCACCACTTCTTTTTCCCACATGACCATCATGACAACATATTGAGTGTAAGTAAGATCTAATTCCTTCAATAAAGGTTGATATCTTCTGATAATCTTATTTGCCGCAGCATATGTAGGAAAACACAATTGATTTCTTAATAATAAGGCACCATATATTTGCTCGTTTTTCTTTTCCATACAACCGTATTATATCGCATGCGACATTTATTTGCAAATAGAAACGCTCATACAAAAAAGAGCTAAGATTTTGTTTCTTAGCCCTTTTGTAATTTTTAGAAAAGTCTAAACATCTTTTGCAGTTACGTTAACATTAGAGAAAACTGTTAAGTTTCTAATGTCAGGCATAACATAGAGAATACTGGAGTTTGTTTTTCCTTGATCATCCGAACCTTTTGATTCAGTATTGATTGGGTTATAAGCAGATGTTGTAAATGTAACAACATTTTCACCTTCCAAAAGGAAACATTTTCTTAATATCAAACTTGTGAATTCGCTAGTAGCGCCAAGCTCAGCGTCCACTGTTTTGATATCCATTTTATTCATTTGAACTTTAATGTAGTCTGTAATATTCTCCAAACCTTTTAGATTATTATCAGAGTCTAACAATGAAGTTCTCATTGATATTTCAATATCTGCATATCCATAATGGTCAGTCATAAAATAGAAGTTAATTGCACCGCCCATTTCGTCTAGACCTGAAATACATTGACTTAATTTATTATTATCTGAGTCGAGATTAACAAGTCTACCAGCTTTTTCAGTGCTTAATGGATTAATAACCGCACTACTAGCGCCAAATACAACTGAATTTTTATAATTAGACTTTGTTGATGAAACAGTATCGCCAGAATAAGTAACAAAATTGGCATCAATATAAGCATCTTCAGGTGCTTTAGCAAATTTTGAATTAATTTCTTCTTGCATGCGGTTGTATTCAGTTTCGTATTTGTTGTAGTCAGAGCTGAATTTAATAAAATAGATACCTCCAACAAGGATTGAAACTACACCAACACAAATTGCAAAGAAAGCAACAGTATGTTTTTTAATAAAATCAACAAACTTCATACTATTCTTCCTCCTTCTTTGGATTGAAATTCAAAATTCCAAATCTATTATGTAAGACAGCGAATAATGCAATTAAAAGTCCGCCATAAGCTACTGCATCAAATGCAACTAAAGTTGGTTCCCACCATTGATATGAAAGTTTTGGTTCAGTAACGATAATAGCATCTTGAGGATCAGCACTTTCGTTATACATTGCATTCTTATATAAAGCGTGAGAATAGCTGTAAGCGATTTCGTGCATACATTCTCTTAATCTCCATTGAACTCTTGATGGAGATGAAGTTTGATCTAATGTCATAGAGACACCGCCACCGCTACCCCAACCACCGCCGAGAGCAACGTTACCACCATTTCTGAAGTGGAATGTGACGTCCATGTTAGATTTATTTTCAGTCATATCTGTAATAATTTGACCTCTGAAGCCCCACTCACTACGTAAAATACCTTGAATTAAAGCTTCATTACCACCAGCCCAAATGCCGCCAATTCTATTGAATGATGTCATGATGCCAGTAGAATCACCGTACTTGACACCTTCTTCGAAAGACCTAATATAAATTTCACGAACTGCTTGTTCTGTTGTCCAAGTATATAAACCCATACGGTTGAAGTCTTGGTCATTCAAAGCAAAATGCTTCATAAATGTTGTCTTACCATAAGCACCTAATCCTCTAATGACATTGCCAACAACTCTACCAGCGAGGTATGGATCTTCAGATTGATAACCCGAGTTACGTCCACCATAGTTTGTACGGTGAATATTAGTTGCAGGAGAATAAAGAGCGTCTTTACCAGCAGGGCCCATATCATTACCTTCACTCTTACCATACATATACGCTAAAGCTTGGTTCCATGTTTGAGCTAATACTGTCGAAGATGGATAGCCAACGCAATCAGTACCAGGAGCCATATGGCCGTTACCAACTTGTGAAGCACCTTCAGCGTGTTGGAAATTGCCTTTTGCATCTTCTCTTAATCCAATTGCTGTAATACCACTAGCTTGATAATTTGTATCCATTGTTACAATTGCTTCGGCTTGACTAAATGGAATTTGATCTAATAATTCATCCCATTCAGGAGCGTCATAATCAGCAGCACATTTCATACCATATTCAGTTAGCAAACCATTTTCCATTAACTTATGACTTGTGCTTGTACTACCCCATGTTGGTTTTTCTGTTTTGACAGAATTTCCAAAATAGTCCGTAGTAGCGTTATCCCATGCATCACCCATTGCTGCATTCCAAGTCGCATTATCAACAACAATAGTATTGCCATTGACAACTCTATTTTTAAGTTTGTCTGTCCATGGTTTATTAGCTTCGACATCTGTTAATAAAGCAGGGAAATTATTACGATGGATATATTCGACGTTTTGATCAACAGAAGAACCATCAATCGGAACTCCTAAATATGCATCTTCACCTGTGAATCTAGTTTTTACTTCTGCACCAGTAACTTCATCAACATCGATATGTAAAGGTTCTGCTACTTTAAATTTGATTTGGTTTTGGCTCATTTCTTTTAAGTTATGAGCATCTGTTTGTAATTTTAAGACATATTCACCAGCATCCATTTCATAGCCAGTATGTCCATCATGGTTTCTATCATAATCATCAAATGACTTGAAGTTAGAACACTCAACTTCAATATCAAGAACTGCTTTTTGATTAGGAAGTATTACTGGAGTTTTTGCATACGCAACAAGTTTGACAGATGATTTTTCAACTTCTCCAGGTGTGTATGGAGCTGTTAAATATACTTCGACTACATCTTTGCCAGCAGTAGAACCAACGTTCTCAACCTCAACTTTTAAAGTAATTTTGTCTTCATTAGTAATTTCTGACATTTCTGCCTTATCAGCTTCAACGAAATTCCAATTGAATTTTGTATATGACATACCATATCCGAATGGGAATTGAACAACGTTTTCATAGCCGTTATATGGTTCATTATTCCAGAAACCTTCAGCATCAGCAGTTTCGAACCAACGATATCCAACATAAATACCTTCGGCGTATTCTACATAGCAGGATTGTTGATAGAAAGCACCGCCGCCATTACCCATTGTCTTGTAACTAGCACCACCTTCATAATAACGAGTGTGGAATGCATTTCCTCTATAATAAGCAACGTTATATTCAGGTTTATAAGGGATTGTATCAGTCAAGTGTCCAGAAGGTGAATAATCACCAAAAATAACTTCTGGAATAGCAATAGCACCTTGAACACCTGTAACACCACAACTTAAGCATGCATCGATACCCGGAATAGTATCCAAGAAGCTTAATGTCATGGAGTTAGTTGAGTTAATTAAAACGATAACATTCTCAAAATCTTGAGCGATTTGAGTTAATGCATACTCTTCTTCAGTTGAAATTTCGAGATAGCCTCTAGTTTCATCTTTTTCTAAACCGATTTTGTTTTGATAATGAGGTGGGTCTGAGTTTTCACCTGCGCATCTTGAAATGATAAAGAAAGCTGTATTAGAGTATGATTTTGCTTTGTTATATATAGACAAATACTCTGCATTATCCTTAAGACTTGGCTCTTTAATTTTATAGAATGCATCTTCGTCAACGAAAATTGTATTGTCTACAGCGCCCTTCTTAGGAGCGTTCCATTTTTTGTAGAAATCCAACAATTCAGTGTTTGCTTGAATTCCATATTCATTTAAAGCATCAACAAAGTCGTATGGTGTTTGACCTTCAGTTCCAACTTGCTCAGAGCCAGAAGACATCATAAACCATTCGACAGATCCGTAGCCAAAAACGTTTACTTTTTCATTACCTGCTTTTGGCAAAGGTAATGCTTTTTCTTCATTCTTTAGCATTACGATTCCTTCACGTTCAATTTCTTTCGCTAATTGGTTACCCATATTACGAGCGGCATTTGCTTCTGCAGAATCTTTGTCACCATTAGGTGCCAAGTGTGAGGAAATAACAGCGTAATATCTGTCAAACGCAAGATGATTACCAACTGCTAAACCAATAGCCCCCGCTAAAATAAGGCCAATAAAAACGCCAGAAAAAACATGTTTTCTAACAATTTTATTCATAAAAATCTCCTTTTATAAAATAAGTATATGCATATACGTAGGATAATTTGTGAATAAAATGTCAAAATGCAAAAAGAGTAATAAGAAAAATCGCAAAATAGTCAAAAAAACGTTTCCAAAAAATGGAAACGTTCTTCATTTAAATACTTTTTATACAAATTATTCAGCTTTTGCAGGTTCACTAGGTGCTTCGACCTTAGCAAGTCTTGCAGCTCTACGTGCAGCAGCTTCAGCAGCTCTATCGTTACCTTTAGCGCAGATAATTAATACAAGTGCAGCTAAGACACTACCGACGATTAAGCAGATAGTACCAGGAGTAGAAAAGTCTCTCAAAGACTTAACTGATTGTCCGCCAAAATCGCCAACAAGTCCTAAAATAAGAAATACTAAACCAGTAACAGCAGTAATACCGCAAAGGGTATACCAAACAATTTCGAATATAGAAACTTTTCTCTTCATAATAATTTTCTCCTAGTTTGCTTTTGCTGCGTCAGCGTTATCAGCAGGTGCTACATTAGCGTTTGTAGCAAATTCTTTTGTAATATTTGTGAAGCATCCTTTCCATTCAGCTTCAAGTTTAGCGACAGATTCACCTAATCTTCTATTAATATCTTCAAAGATATCTTTGAATGATTTGTTGTTGATTCTATCTCTTCTGCCTTCTGTCATTTCAAGAACTTTGATTGTGTCATCAAGCATATCTAATGATTCATTGTCAGTGAATTTGTTATGGCTACGAACATCTCTCATAGCTTTTGTCATAACTGCTAATTCGTTTTGAACGATGAAGTTTGATTGAGGTGTTGGTTTACCTTGGCTTTCGTTCATAACCTTGTTAAATTCTGAGAATGATTTTTCATATTCTCTCATTGTTAACATGAAGAATACAATTCTGAACATTCTGTCATCAAGAACTAATAATCTCTTAACTTCAGGATCTAATTCATTCTTTTGCATTGCGACAACAAGGTATTGGCCTAAGATGTCTTTCATTGTTTCAACAGGTGCAACTACATCTGTTAAAAGTTTGCAGTTTTGAGCACTATCAACTCTAACTTGTTCACCAGCAACAGTAACGATTGAAGATGTATCTGAGTAATATTCATCGATGTAATCTTGAATTTTCTTCTTTAATTCTTCACCTTTTTCACCGTTGTTTTTGATGAAGTTACCGAAAGCATAACCTTCCTTAAGACCGTCAGTTAATACTTTCTTTCTTGCATTATATGCATCGATGCTATGATCTCTTGGCATTGCCAATTCCATAGTATCTCTAATGTTGAGCATATAATTGTATAACTCAACAATGTATTTAGATAATTGGGTCATTTTTTTCTCCTTCCAAGACTAATTTGTCTAAATTGTGTACTCTAGAAATTACATGCTTAGCATATTTCTTTACACTCGAATAGGAATGTGCCATACAATAACTATGTTCGTAATACTCTTGGAACATAGTGATGTCATTTCCAGAATCACCTACAACATAGACATCTTCTTTTTTAAATCCAGTCTTTTCAACGTAGAAATTTAACGAATTAGATTTTGTGCATCCTGCAGGAGACATTTCTATTATAATGTCTGTCCAAGAAAACTCAATATCTGGAAAGCGTTCTCTTAACTTTTTGTTCATTTCTTTGGCTTTTGCACTATTCTTTTTCTTCTTTACGCCAAAGAGAATTCTAGCCATGAACGTTCTAGCTGTTGCAAGTTGCTTTTCAAACACATCATTATCAACAATGTATTTTTCTTTATACTTTCCTTGCATAAAGTACCAGAACTTATAAAGAAATCTTTTAAATGCATTGAGATCTTTATTGCCTCTCATGACCATTGGGTACTCATCAGTACAAATCATGTAAGCCATTGTGTCAAAATTTTCTCTAATTTCATTAAGCACGCTAGTTAAGTGGTCTTTATCAATGCAAACATCTTTAACCATTTCACCATTGATTCTGATTTTCGCACCTAAATGGTTAATTACATCCACAGGTCTTTTAATTTCTTTATCCAGTTTGTTAGTAAAGTCATTACTGCGGGATGAAACTAAAACAACTTTGTTGCCTGCATCAATCCATTTACGAAGAAAAGCAACATTTTTCTTTGAAATTCTGTGGGTAACTTGTTTAGGGTAAAACAAGGTTCCGTCTAAGTCTACAGCTAATAATTTCGACATTGCTCAAATAGTATACACTTATAAAAACAAAAAGAAAAGAGTGTTAACACTCATTTCTAAATCGCTTATTTAAGTAGTTCTTTTATTTGTTCGACCTTATCCAACTTTTCCCAAGGCAAATCGAGGTCTGGTCTACCGAAATGTCCATAGTTTGTAAGCTTATGATATTTGAAAGTAGGCTTTCTCATTTTGAACTGATTAACAATCATTCCTGGTCTTGCATCAAATACTTTGTCGATTACTTCAAGAATCTTTTCATCGCTGTATTTTGCTGTTTTGAAAGTCTTGATAGAAATTGATAATGGTTCAGCAACACCAATAGCATAACTTAATTGGACTCTAAGTCTTTCTGCAACTCCTGCTGCAACAAGATTCTTAGCGATGTATCTAGCATAATAAGCAGCACTTCTATCAACTTTAGTAGGGTCTTTGCCAGAGAAAGCACCGCCACCATGTTCAGCACTACCTCCATATGTATCTACAATAATTTTTCTACCTGTAACGCCTGTATCACCTGTAGGTCCACCAATAACGAATCTGCCAGTAGGATTAATGTATACTTTAAAATCTAAATTGAGGTTAAAACTAGCAGCAACTTTTTCCATGATGTTTTTACGTACATAAGCCTTAAATTCATCGAGGTTTATATCCTCATCATGTTGAATGGACATAAGGATTGTATCAATGCGAATATGTTTTTTGTCAGTATAGTCAATTGTGACTTGAGATTTCATATCAGGACGTGCACCTTTGAATACACCTGCTTTTCTTTGATTTGTAGCTTCTCTGACTAATTTATGTGCAATAGATATTGCCAAAGGCATATAACCTTCAGTCTCATCAGTTGCGTAACCAAACATAATTCCTTGGTCACCAGCACCGATTTCTTCTGGTTTTTCTTGGCTAACACCCATAGAAATATCAGGTGATTGTGTCTTAACTTTTACATCAATTTTTACAGTATGATAGTCTGTTCCAACCTCTGGTCTATCATATCCAATATCTTTTAAAACATCACGAGCAATTTGAGCATAGTCAACTAATGATTTGCAGGTTATTTCTCCACCAATCAAAATGTAATTATCAGTAGCAAAAACTTCACATGCAACACGTGCGTTTTCATCTACTGCTAAACATGCGTCTAAAATAGCGTCAGCGATTTGGTCACAAACTTTGTCTGGGTGACCTTCACTAACAGATTCACTTGTGAATAAAATTTTCTTCTTTTCCATATTTGATACCTCGAAAAAATAAAGCCTTCCCACAATTGTGGAAAGGCCTATATTTCCTTTTTCCTACTTATCGCTCAAGGTTGTGGGACCCTGCTAGAGAAGAGCACTTACCTTATTAAGGAGTTGCTACTACGATATTTCATTCTCTATTTCGTAGTTCTTGATAAGCACAATAATTATAGTGATATGATTTGATCTTTACAAGATTTCTTTTAAACCTTTAGCAAGTTGATCAGGACACGAAGTGTCACCTGTTCTACTGCCACGGCATGGAATACCTGATAATTTATCAATTACGTCTTTAGCTTTCATGCCAACAACTAATTGAGAAATGCCTTTTGTATTGCCTTGGCAACCACCAACAAATTGACATGAAGTAATTACTCCATTGTCATCATATTCGACAGTGATTTGTCTAGAACAAACGCCTTGTGGTTGAATAACTTTAACTGCCATTATTTAACAATCTTTCCGTAAACAACGCCTGAACCATTACATGCGTTGGATTCATCTGTGTCGATGTGTGCTGCTAATGCAAAGTCATCTCTAACTCTAACAACAACATCACCGAAGATTAAACTTCTTTCTGGTGTATCGACTTCTAATTTAACGATTTCACCATTAGCGACACCAAATTCAGCAGCGTCTGCAGGAGTCATATGGATATGTCTTTTTGCAACGATAACGCCTTCTGGAATTTCGACTTCACCAGCAGGGCCAACTAATTTACAACCTGGAGTACCAGCAGTATTACCTGATTCTCTAATAACTGCTTTAACACCAAGAGCTCTAGCATCTGTAGCAGCTAATTCAACTTGGTCTGCTTTTCTACATGGACCTAAGATAGAAACACCTTTGATTCTTGTTTCTGTCTTTTCGCCAGTAACTTTATTTACTTTATAACCGACTAAATCAACTCTTTGATTAGAAACGAATTGGCCAGGTTGAGATAACATAGCTCTAACTTCGAGTTGAGCACCTTTACCGAATAAAGCTTCTAATGTTTCTTGAGTGACGTGAACGTGTCTTGCACTTGTTTCAACTAAAATGTCTTTCATAATAATTCCTTCTTTATACGGCTATAATAATATCACAAATATTTTATATTATTCATTAAAATGAACTTTTTTATTTTTTTGTTTACTTATATTAATTTGTTGGGCAATAATTAAGGCGTTATGGAAGAAATCGAATTAAGACTTGAAGATAGAGTGTTAAAAGCACTCAAAGAGAAAAACGCTGCTGAAATCAGGGAAATCTTTGATACAGTTCCTAACATCGATATTGCGGAAGCTTTAGAAGGTGTTGATGATCCAGCTGCTCTTTTGTTCATCTTCAGAACGGTTTCTAATGATTACACAGCAAATTTCTTCGCTGAATTACCAACAGAACAACAAGAGTTATTGATTAATGCATTCTCTGATAAACAACTTATTGAATTATTAGATAACTCCTTCGCTGATGATATCGTTGATACTTTGGAAGAATTGCCTGCAAACGTCGTATCACGTATTTTAAAAGTCTGTCCTAAAGACATGCGTGCAGACGTAAATAGATTATTAAATTATAAAGATAGTACTGCTGGTAGCGTCATGACTACCGAGTATCTTTCTTTCTTAAATACCACTACTGTTAAAGACGCTATTAAAACTATTAGAGAAAAAGGTAGAGACGCAGAAACTGTCTACACTATCTTTGTTAGAGACTCTTCTAGAACTTTAGTAGGTACTGTTAACTTAGATGACTTAATCTTCGCTAAAGAAGATCAAACATTAGACGATATCATGGATCTCGACTTCGTTTGTTGTAACGTAAATGACGACCAAGAAGAAGTCGCTAACATGTTTAAGAGATATGACTTAACCGCAATGGCAGTCGTAAATAACGCTAAAAAGATTATTGGTATCATCACTATCGATGACGTTGTCGATATCATCGTTGAAGAAGCTAGTGAAGATATCGCTCACATGAACGCTGTCTCTAATATGGAAGACCCATATTTAAAGACTCCTATTTTAAAACTTGTTTGGAAATGTGTTCCTTGGATTGTTTGCTTAATGGTACTTCAAATCGGTACAGCATTTATTACATCTACATTTGAACACTTATTATCAACTTGCACTATATTGGCGGTTTTCTCACCATTGATTACTGACGCAGGTGGTAACTCCGGTGGTCAAACAACCACTCTTATTGTTCGCTCTATGTCTCTTGATGAATTTGAAAAAGGAGACTTTAAACGAGTTGTTTGGAAAGAACTTAGAGTTGCGTTAATTATTGCTGGAGTTATTGGACTATTTGCGTTTGGTTGGACATTCTTTGAAATGGCAGTATTAGGTATGGGTGATAAGCCACACTTAATTACTTTAAACGGAGCAGATAATCCAGTTGTCTTACCTGAAACAATGACTTGCTTAGTTATATCGGGATTAATTGGTTCAACATTATTTGTAACTATGATTGTTTCAAGAATGATTGGCTGTTGTTTACCATTCTTCGCAAAATTAATTCACGTTGACCCAGCAGTTATGTGTGGTCCATTCACTACTACTGTAGTTGATGTTATCTCTCTTCTTACTTACTTCTTACTTTGGAGCAACGTATTTGCACCAATGTTATTTTAAGAAAAGAAAAACTGGAATTTCCCAGTTTTTTAATTATTTTCTCCCCAAACATAGATTTTCTTAGTACTTAAATATTCCATGGGTAGAGAATTTGATTTTCCTTTAATTTCGTTATAAAACTTGGTTTTTTGACCACTATACCAGTAGTAAGAATCGTTCCAATAATAATTATCATAGGTGTTTGGATTATATTTATGGAACATTTCTTCGGTAATTTGCCCTTTATATTTTACAACTGTAGAACCATACTCGGTATAAGTAACATGACTCAACAAAGAATCACTATAGTCACAAGGCCCACTAATAAAAAATACAGTTATGTCTTTGTAATAGACTGCAGTATAAGAATCATTTGCAGTAAGAGCCATCATTGAAGGCAAATTTTCAAAATCACAGTTTTTATAACCATCCCAATATGCAAAAGTCATGCCATCTATTTCAGGTACCTCTATATCCTTTAAAGAAAACGTTTCTGTATACTTATAAGTTCTATTGCCAATTGGTCCTTTTTCTTGTTTCAAATCGTATATATTAGGGCTACCAACACAATAGTCAAAAGATATTTTTGCAGTTTTTTCTGTTATTTTAGCGTATAAGCTTGTGTTAGATGTGAGAACGAAACGATCTTCGATTTCTCTATTATAGTTTTTATCATAATATATACCTTCAACATCAAAACACTTGTAATCCCCTATGTAAACTTCGATATCATCAATTAAAGACTTGTAATCCACTATTATTTGTTTTTTATATTGCTGCGACTCCGAAATATTTGCTGAAGTTAAAGAGTTATTAACTTTTAAATCATATTTAGGAATCTTTTCGTTTAAATAATAAACACTGTCATGCTTAGCAATAGTACCTTTAATCTCTTTTCCTTTCATTTTTTCTTCAGAAAAAAGGCCTTTTTTCTTATACGCTTGAACTGTAAAATCGTAGTAACCATTAGTTTCGGTCTTAATCGAGCCTAAATCAGCTTCGCTAGATTCAATCCAAGTTTCACTTGTATATTGGCGCACATTATCATAAATACTTATGCAATATTTTGAAGCGCCCTTTACATTATTCCAGTCTAAAATTCCACTTTCGCTTAAAGAAAAATCTTCAATATTCTCCTTGCTTTCTTCACAAGCTGTTATGCAAGATAAAAATGAGCATGATATTACACACATGCAAATTATTTTGATTTTATTTTTCATACTACCGCCCCTGTCCTAGTTGGAAAAATTCTAAATTAAAAAAAAAAAAAACAAGCCCTTTAACTTGTTAAACTGCGTTTGAGTTAAAAGGCTAGTTTTTTTAATTATCTTCTCTGTTATATCTAGTTTTCATCGAATTAGAAGCAACATTCATAACTGATTCAAGAGTCTTTTCGCTTTCCTCTTTTACCATCTTAACAATCTTTTCATTTGCTTCTTCTAATACTTTTTCACTTGGATTTGCTATATATTTTGCGTCATATTCTTTTAAGATTACATAGCTCTTATTAAATACTGCTTGTTGATATCTTTCTGTAAAGATAACTGCTTTTGCAAAGTGTGCATCAGTAATAGCAGCGATTAATCTAGACATCCAATACATTGAATCTGTAGAAACAGTCATTCCGTAATCACCAATGAATTTAGGCATTTTACTTACGTTTGTGTAAGTTGGGAAACAGCAAGTGAATGCACCACCACCGAAGCTAGCCCATTCAACCGCAGGAAGACCTTTTCTAATTTCTTCGATACCGCAAACATCAGTATTAGGAACACCGATTGAACGATATTTTCCGTGTTCTGCATCTTTTCCATAAGGATTGTATTTAGTGCCTTGATAGTAAGAACCTAATACATATTTAATTTCTTGAATTGTAACTTTATGTTCTGGAACAAACGACCAAGGAATATCATCACTTAATGGAGTAAAGTCTGCGTTACAGCCTTCATATTTATAACTCTTAGGTGCAAAGTACTTAAGTAAGAACCATGCTCTTGGAGTGTTATAAATATGGTCTTGATCAGTGTGTGAACCAAATACTAATCTTGGGTTGAATTTATTACCAAGATTTAAATCTAAGTTGTTTTCTTTGATGAATTCTTTTAAGTCTTTAGAACACATATGTTCTTTTTGAGCACCGAATGCATCATCAAAGTCAAAGTTATCTAAACCAAATTGGTTAGGCATGATGACCATTCTATCATCAGGAACTCTACGAGCGACATAATGATGTCCACCAATAGATTCAAACCACCAAATTTCGTTTTCATCATTGAAAGCTAAGCCGTTTCTTTCATATGTACCATATTTTTCAATAAGTTCTGCTAAACGAATAACACCTTCTCTAGCGGTTTTAATATAAGGAAGAACTAATGTAACTAAATCTTCTTCACCAATACCACCTGCTTTTTCTTTTTTACCTTTACTTGCTTTTTCGTATTCAACAAGTGGGTCACCACCATTAACTAATGGATTAGATGTGATAGTTTCAGTAGCGTTCATACCAACGTTATATTCATTGATACCACAAGCAGACCATAAACCTCTATCTTTAGTATAAACATTAGGGTGAGCTGTATAACGATAGGAGAAATCAGGTAAATCAATTTCTACTTTAGATAAAACACTTTTATATTTTCTAGGTGCTTTATTTCTTTCAACAACAATAGTCTTTTTTACTTCAAATCTTCCATCATCATTTCTAGAAATAATTGTTGAACCATTATAGCTGGCTTTTTTACCAACAAGGATAGTCGTACATGGCATATTTTTATCTCCTTTTTAATAATCTTATTAATAATAGAATAGATTTTATTAAAAATATATCTTTTTAATGCTTGTTTTATACGCGAAATTATCATAATATAATCAAGCACAAGATGCGCGAATGGCGGAATTGGTAGACGCGTACGTTTGAGGGGCGTATAGGTATTCCTGTGTGAGTTCAAGTCTCATTTCGCGCACCAACATTACAAAGTACCCTTTTCAATGGATAATGGCCTTGAAAAGGGTTTTTGTTTTTCAAAGTTAATAATAAAACGTGTTATCATTATTCCGATAAATTTGGGGATTATAAAATGTTACGTCCATGTTCAAAAGAAGAGTTTAAAAAGTATGCTGATTTTATAGCTGATTTAGCAATGGATCCAACTAAATGTAGTTATCCAGTTTATTTTGATGGGATAAGTACAAAAGAGGATTTTATTGAAGATACTCTTAAATCTTTTGAAAAGAACAATGCAGAAGTTCTCTTGTTTGAATATAAAGGTAAAGTAGAAGGACTAATACGCTACTTTTGGATTCCTGAAGACCTTTATATTCAAATAGTTTGTTTCAATATTAATAACAGAACAGAACAAGCACTTAGTGAATTCTTAGAATATGTTGCCAAACACTTTAAAGGATATGATTTATATTTAGGGTTTCCAGCAGATAACATCAAAGCCATTAATTTCTTCAATAAGCAAGGATTTGAATGTATAGAAAATGACTACAATAATACAGCTTTTCTCGACAAAATTAATTTGAAAATAAAGAGTCAAAATATTGTACAAATTAACAAAAAGAACTATCCACTATTCCAGTCATTGCATAGTCAAGACGAAGAAGACATTTATTGGAATAGCGAAAGAATCTTGGAAGATTTAGATAACTGGTTTGTTTTTGTAAAAGAAGAAAATGGAAAGGCACTTGGAGCAGTTTATTACAAGTCTATTCCAAACACAGATGGAGACTATGAATTTTTTGGAATTGATAGTAATCAAAATAAATTCGATTTAGAACTTTTTAAAGAATTGCTATGCGCTGCATTATTAGATGTTAAGCAAAGAGACGGTAAACATGTTGTCTTCTTTTGTGATAAAGAATACGAACAAACCGCAATAGATTGTGGATTTACTTGTATTGGAAATTATCTTTGTTTTAAAACGCGTTTATAGTAAAACCAATATAAACTGTTCAAGAAAATTAATTAATAATGCAAAAATCTGCCGCGAAAAATGGCAGTTTTTACTTTTTAAGTATATCTAAACTATGATTTGTAGCCCCTATTAAATCCATTCTTTCACAAGTTGAAAGATGATAACTCATCCAATTTTTAAACGTTCTAGGAGACATCTTTTCTAGTAATTCTCTTTGATAATGAGCAGCACCATCACTAGCGATTATCTTAATTCTTTTTAATCCTACTTCTTTATTTAATGAATTAATATCTTCAATTCTTACTAAATCAAAGATTTCTTTTTCTTCACTCTTACAGTGCCAGCTCTTAGTAATCATGTTTGTTTTCTTTAAATCATCAACTTTATTATGAGCGAATGCATATTGAATTATTGTTGCTTCGTTCATGCAGTACGCTACTAAAATATAGCCACCACTTTTAGTTATTCTTTTAGCTTCAGATAATGCTTTGATTTTATCTTGTCTATTGAATAAGTGATACATAGGTCCAAGAACTAAAGTTACATCAAAAGAATTATCTTCGAATCTTGATAAATCTAATGCATTGCCTTGATATGCATTAATTCTCATTTTTGGAGTTATTTTCGACTTTAAAACATTTAAATTGTTTTCTACTAATTCTACCGCTGTCACATCATATCCTTCTTCAGCTAAAGGAATTGAATATGCTCCTGTTCCAGCACCAATTTCAATAATCTTATCGGTGGGCTTAATGTAATTATGGATATATTTACTTGTGGTTAAATACTCTACTTGTCCAGTTCTTCTTTTTAATCTATCATCTTCGTTATATTGATTATAAAAATCAGTAACAGTATTAATTACTTTCTCTTGCTTTTCTTTCTTATATTCTTCCAATTGTTTATCAATGTTTTCTACTTCAAATAAATCATTAGCGCTTACCATAAGATTTCTTAATAAAAGAAGAATCTTTTCATAGGTCATATCAGAATCGCCTTTTTCAATATGGGTAATCATAGACTTATCAGAATATCCTAAAGTATCAGCAAGTTGTTGCTGAGTAAGTCCTCTAGATTTTCTGATTTCTTTAATCTTTGGTCCAATTCTATTTCTTTCCATAATAATCGTATTATTCAGTTAAGCCTAGTTTGATGACTGAATAACTGCTCCTTTCTAGGCTATAATTTTTAAATGCTGTGTACCTGTATTGCATATTTGCCACTTGATGGCTCGGGGGATTTTCAGGACACGGCTTTTTACTACCA
>JAGCCQ010000003.1 GCA_017651565.1 Bacilli bacterium
GACGAACGAATTTGCCTTCTAATTTTTCATTATCAACTGATACGTATTCTTTTCTAGCAAAGTTTTGATCGATTGCTTCATGAATGAATGCGATACCTTTTGATGATTCTTTAACAGCAATAGTTTGACCAGGTTTAACTAAATATGATGGAATATCACATTTCTTGCCATCAACTAAGATATGTTGGTGGTTAACTAATTGACGAGCTTGTCTACGAGTTAGAGCAAATCCCATTCTATAAACTAGATTATCTAATCTTGTTTCTAATAGAATTAAGAAATTGTCACCATGTTTACCAGCCATCTTACCAGCTTTTTCAAATAAGTTTCTGAATTGTTTTTCACTTAAACCATAAGTGAAACGTACTTTTTGTTTTTCTTGTAATTGAATACCATATTCAGATAACTTAGCTCTTCTTTGACCATGTTGGCCTGGTGCATAACGTCTACGTTCTTTACCATTTTTGCCTAAAGCAAATTCTTTTTCACTCTCTAATGTAGAGTATTTTAATCTTCTAGAAACCTTCCATGCAGGTCCTGTGTAACGTGCCATATTTTTCTCCTCCTTATATAAATATTTAGTAAGGACTTAAATCAAACATAGTTAAGATCATTATTAATTGTTTTCACGCGATAGCTAGCGCTACTCACATCCACCTTTGGTAAGTCTTAATCATATATTCATTTAAGTGCTGTCTTACTAGCACACTATAACGATTTTACTCCTTTTCAGTCGTTTTGTCAAGATTTTCTTCTTTTGGACTTTCGTCTTGAAAATTGTAAAATATAAATTGACAGTAAATAAAGAGAAACAAAGGGGTTGAAGGGGGAATGTGTCCCCCTGATAGTGGCTTAGAAAAGCGAAATTTTAAAAACCATTAAAAAAACACATCGTTTTATTCTATAATGTTAATATCCACAAAAACAGAAAGGAATAAAACGATATGTCCACTTATTATTCTACATCATTCTCTTCAAAAAATATACAATTTATTCATAGAGCCATAATAGCAAAGGCCTTAAAAGATGGCGATACTGTTACTGAAATAGCTAAAGAACTACATTTTTCAAGACAAGCAATTCATAGTGAAATAAAACGAGGCACATTTGATAAACTTACGTCTGAATTAGACATGGTAAAAGTATATGATCCATATAAAGCAGAATATGCGCATCTTTCTTCTCAACAATTCAAAGGAAGACTAAGCATATTAGATGATCATCCAGAATTAAAAGAGATTATAGAGCATAAACTATCTAAAAAGCATTCTCCAGAAGTAATAGCTCTAGAAATAAGCAAGTTATATCAAGATGAAGCCGTTTCATATAAGCCATGTTTTAAAACAATTTATAATTTAATCAACTCACATAAGCTTAACGTAAATGAAAAATGGTTTATATACAAGCGCAAAAAAAGAAATAAAGCGCATAAAGAAGAAAAAACTATAGAAAAGCCTAATGGCGGCTTATCAATTGATTTAAGGCCCAATATAAGTGATAGAATCGAATTTGGTCATTGGGAAATCGATTGTGTAGTTGGTAAGCGCAATGGTAAATCTACTTGTCTTATGACTCTAGTTGAAAGAAAAACTAGATATGGTGTTACGATGTTAATTCCTAAGAAAAGTAAGAAATGCATCGTAAATGCCTTAAAAGCAATAAAAAGACAATTTGGTAAATACTTTTATGACATCTTTAAATCAATCACAGCTGATAATGGCTCTGAATTTAAAGATGCTTTAGGCATGTCTTTAAAACTTAAGAATGGTAAAAGCGTAATGATTTATTATGCTCACGCCTATCATTCATGGGAAAGAGGATCAAATGAAAACTACAATAGGATGATTAGAAGATACTTTCCAAAAGGCACAGACTTTACGAAAGTAACAAATAATCAAATTCAAAAGGCAATAAACTTAATAAATAGCTATCCTCGAAAACAATTTGGATTTAAAACGGCTAAAAACAAATTTATAAAAGAATTATCGTCTATTATAGACGATAATAACATTATACATAAAATGATTAAAGGGATTAACCAATAATACGATTAATCCCTAAGTGTAAACTTTTTATTTACAAATTGCTA
>JAGCCQ010000047.1 GCA_017651565.1 Bacilli bacterium
AACAATTGTGTCTTTTTCATTATTCAGACTATTAATAAATACTTCTTTGATATCTTTTATTAGACCATAAATAACTATTATGTCACCTTTAACAAACATTGTATCTTTGGTAATATCAATAACTCTATTTCCTCTCCTTAAAGATAAAATGTTAATGATATATCGCTTAGTGAGCCCCATTTTATAAAGAGGTACTTCGTTTAACGATTCAGGAATTCTATTTAAAATCAACTCGACAATAGCATGCTTTCCATACATATCTAAAACAGTAATAATGTTTGTTTTTTTACTATTTGCTGATATTTTGATAGCAATTTTTTCTAAAAATCTTTGGAAGCGTTTATTAATCGGTGGAATCTTAATAAAGAGGACGAGTAAAAATAAACCGATTGAAATATAGAAAACGATAAAATACCATTCAAAGAATGAAAAGCCATCTGTTTCGGCACCAATTGAATTACTAATCGAAATCAAAACATTGATAACCAAACCCATAATAACAACAGAAAAAACATGGCCTGTATAAGTGCAAACAACCGCTATTTTTCTACGTCTTTCATCGTTAGTTATTAATTCGCTTTCCGTAGTTGTAAAGCCTGTTCCTGTAAACAAAGAAGCAACTTGAAATCTAATTTTACTAGTGGCTAATCCTGTTAATTTAAAGGCTACAGAAAACACTTCTATCATAAAAAGATAGATTGATATAACTCCAAGAATTAATGAAACTGCTAGCCAAATATTCATGTTTGTCTACTTGTGTTAGTTAACTTCAGTGTCTCCTTCTTTTTTCTCTATTTCATCAACAAAGCGAATACCAACTGTGTTTTCAACAGGGAGAGAGAAACAAACACAGTTACCTGGTTTTCCTTGACTAACTGCATTATAAATAGCGGTTAATACTTTATCTCTAATTTTGACAGGCACAACGATTAAAACCATTTCTTTATCTGGCGTGACATAAACACCAAATCTTTTTTCAGCTACTTGGCTTGTGGTACCACGCGCACGTGTAACTGTACCACCGCGTGCGCCAGCTTCTTTAGCGGCATCCATGACCACTTCTGAAAAGCCTGCGTTACAAATAGTAATAACTAATTCCATTTTTACCATAACTATACCTCCTAAGCTAAGTTAGCAAGAAATTGATACATCGTGACACCCATTAAGCCAGTTAATTTGACTGAAAAACCAATTCCACTTGTTCTTTTGCTAGCCGCAAAATAGGCACTTAATTCAGTCACGGCATCCTTAACTTTTTCTTCTCTGATGAAAGAAACAATAATTTCTTTAGCGTTATCTTCAATACCTAAAATATCACGAATTTGTTTAGATGCTGTTCCTTGACCTATTTGAATTAATTGGAAAGATGAACCTGCTCTTTTAAATATTTCCACTACCGCATTAGCGTTACCTTCATTAACAATAGCAAAATAAGCGACAAGTGGCTTAATGTCGTGTTCTTTATCATAAGGTAATTTGTTGACTTTCTTATTTGCCATATCCTTCTCCTAATTAAAATGGATGACTTGTGCATCTTCTACGCCTTTAACAGCTTTTCTAGCGCCTAAATAACGTCTTAATTGTTTAAATTCCATGGTAACGCCTAATAATTGAATGGCAATAATTGGTGTTAAAGCAATTAAAGCAACAACGCCAAAAGCCTCACCATAATAACTTATTGAATAACTACTATCTAACTCTGCTTTCCCATTGCCCACTATTGAATATATACCAATAATCA
>JAGCCQ010000048.1 GCA_017651565.1 Bacilli bacterium
ATATTGTTTGTTTACAGATTGGAGACCACCAAGAAGAATTAAGATCTTAAATGGAAGCGCATTCCAAACAATATATATAACCATTACTGCAAGGTTATGACCATAGGTTGAGTTTTGGTTAATCCAGTTTACAGGCTTTATTCCAAAAACACCAAAGATATTATTGATAATACCGAGTGATGTTGAATCTTGAAGGTTGTATTGGAAACCGACAATATTAAACATTGCGGCGAATACCATACCAATCGCAATTGAGTTTGTAACGTATGGTAAGAAATAAATTGTTTGAAGAAGTCTGTTTAAAGGTTTAATTGAATTTAAACAAACTGCAATTAAAAGGGCTAAGAATGTTGAAATAGGGACTGTTAATACACAAAGAAGCATTGTGTTTTTTAAACAAGTTAAAAATCCTCGATATTCAACAACGTTCTTAAAATTTCCTATACCGAATTTGAATGTCTCGCCACCAACAGCTGCCAGTGAGTTATATCCTTCTAAAAACGCAATACGTACAGTATTAATTATTGGCCATACTGTAAATATTAGAAGGAGAACGATAGCAGGTGCAAGGTAGAGCCAGGCTTTCCATTGTTGTTTGCTATCAACCATAACGTTTCTCCTTATTTAATTCTTTCTTGTGTTTCTCTATTAAATAAGAAAATCTTATTTGGTTTAATATCAAATGCTATTTCTTTTTGGCTTAAATCAAACTTGTTATCAGCATCTACTATAGATCTAATTACAGTATTTGCAGATTCTTCTGAAAGTGCTGGGTGGTTAGAAATTACAGATACATCTCTACCCATTACTTCAATATTCTCAAGTTCGCAGTGTAACACGCCATTAGGATTTAAAACAAATCCTTCTGGTCTTATACCAACATATACTTCTTGATCAGCTAAGTCGCCAACATCAAGAACTGCATCTTCACCTAAATATAACTTTTTGTCTTTGATTGTTCCATCAAATACGTTGATTGGTGGAGTACCTAAGAATTTTGCAACAAATAGGTTAACTGGATTATCATATACATCTTGTGGACTTCCTGTTTGTTGTACAACGCCCTTCTTCATAACTACGATTTCATCAGAAATAGACATTGCTTCTTC
This sequence comes from Bacilli bacterium, assembly GCA_017651565.1. GTDB lineage: Bacteria > Bacillota_I > Bacilli_A > RFN20 > CAG-826 > RGIG9670. Next base: position 1,110 of record JAGCCQ010000048.1, read on the forward strand.
TTGATCGTGTGTTACGAAAATAGTTGTGATACCTGTTTCTCTTTGAATACGTTTAATTTCTTCTCTTGTTTGGAGTCTTAAACGAGCATCAAGGTTAGATAGAGGTTCATCAAGGAGTAATACTCTTGGCATCTTAACAAGAGCTCTTGCGATAGCAACTCTTTGTTGCTGTCCACCAGACATTTCTGATGGTTTTCTATCCATGAGTTCATCAATTTGAACTAGTTTTGCAACTTGATAAGCTCTTTCTAGCATTTCTTTTTTAGATAATTTGTCTTCTCCTTTTAAGTTTTCAAGAGGGAAAAGAATGTTTTGTTTAACTGTCATATGAGGATATAGTGCATAGTTTTGGAAAACAAGTCCTACACCTCTATTTTCTGGCGATAGATCGGTTACATCTGTATCACCAAAATAAATCTTTCCTCCTGATGGCTTTTGAAGACCGCAAATCATGTAGAGTGTTGTTGAT
>JAGCCQ010000004.1 GCA_017651565.1 Bacilli bacterium
TAATAAAACAACTTCTTTTCCATTAACATTAACTCTTGCACCTTCAGCAATTACTGTATTAGGTCCAACAATAGCGTTATCAACTCTAGCATTTTTACCAACTCTAGCACCTTGCATAATTACGCATTTATTACAAACAGCGCCTTCATCAATTAAAACTTCGTTTGAAATAACGCAGCTATCGACTTTTCCTAAGATAATTGCGCCTTGGTTAGCGATACTTCTTGTAACGCTACCATTAGCACCGATGTATTGAGGAACACTGAATGTGTCTTCTGTATAAATTCTTGAGTCACCACGTTCGAAAATATTTAATGTGCTTCTATTTAAAGCAACGTCCATATTTGCTTCGTGTAAACTTGCTAAAGTTCCAACATCTCTCCAATAACCTTTGAATCTGAAAGCTTGGAGCTTTTTGCCGCCATTTAAATAATTAGGAATAATATTTTTACCAAAGTCGTGTTCTGAGTCAGGATCTTTTGCGTCTGCGATTAAATATTCGCGCAATGTTTTCCATGTGAAAATGTAGATACCCATTGAAGCAAGATTGCTCTTTGGTTCTTTTGGTTTCTCAGCAAATTCAGTAATAACGTCATCTTTATTGACCGCCATGATTCCGAATCTAGAAGCTTCTTTCCAATCAACTTCAATAACTGAAATTGTTGCGTCAGCTCCACTAGAAACATGAAGTTCAATCATGTCGTTAAATGTTGTTTTATAGATATGGTCACCAGAAAGAATCAAAACATAATCCGGATTTAAGTTATCCAAGAAATCAATGTTTTGTGTGATAGCATCAGCTGTACCTTTATACCACTGTGCACCTTTTTCCGTTTGTCTAGGAGCAAGAGAAGTTGTATAGCTTCTTGCGCCATTCAAACCCCATTTTTCACCATTACCAATATATCTATCTAAATCAATAGATTCGTATTGTGTTAAAACACCGACTTTATTGATACCTGTATTAGCGCAGTTGCTAAGTGGGAAGTCAATAATGCGGTACTTTGCAGCAAAACTAACAGCTGGTTTTGCAGTTTTCTTTGTTAAAGATTCGAGTCGAGTGCCTTTGCCCCCTGCCAGAATCATTGCGACTACATTCTTACTCATAATACACCTCTTTGTATATGATATACGCGTTAGGCGTAGAAAAAAAGAAAAAGTAGTATACTACTTATCTTTTTAGAGTGAATTTTAAAAAAGTAGAAAAATATGACAATTATTTATTGAAATAAAGTTTTTCGTATGTTAGGATATACAACGCTAAATAAGGAGGAAGAGTGAAATGGCAAGAGTATGTCCAGTATCAGGAAAAGGCCCATTAACAGGTAACAATAGATCACACTCGTTAAGAGCTACTCGTCGTAGATGGAATTGCAACCTCCAAGTTCGCACAATCGTCGTAGACGGCAAGCCAATGCGCGTTAAGATGTCAACACGTGCTTACAGAAGCTTAAACAAGCAATATAAAGAAAGATAAAAAATTCAGCCAATCGATGGCTGTTTTTTTAACCTTTTTTCAGGCTTGTTTTTTTATACTAAACTTGTAAGTAACAATAAGAAGCCGTTAAGAATAAAGAATAATAAATATAACCATTCATAGAACGCTAATCTAATGAACTTAGGTCTTTTCATTGTACCGTCATCAACATTAATTTCCATTAAGAAAGAGAACTTAAATAATGGACTTACTAAAATTAATTCGAAGAGTGCTTTCACAAAGTGAATAACTGCGAATAAGATAAATAGCCAGTTCACTCCGTCAATCTTGTAAGCATTTATTGCGTGAAAGCCTAAATCGATTGATTCTGCAGTAACAATTGCTGCAAACAATGAGAAAAGAATGAAATGTAGTCTCAAGTTAACCAAATTAACTAGGTTAAGCATTAAGAATAGAACAGATATCAAGAAACACGATAGCATCGCGATAAATACATAACTATTTTGGAATGAATTATTATAAACATTTAAGTAGAAAAATATACTACAAAGCGATGATAAAAGAACTAATAAAAATGAAACTCTAATTGCGGACCCCGAATTATTCGCCTCAAAAGGAAAGTTTCTTGCAAAACTAAATTCTTTATTAACCTTAAACTTAAAAACAACGTATAAGACAATAAAGATAAAAGATAAGAAAAATAATAAAGCTGTTAGTGCGTTAGGCATTGATCTTTTTAAACCTATCTATATAATCTGGATGATTAAATAAATAAGAACCAACAACTAAAACTCCTGCACCATTGTTGACACATTTTCCAAGAGTTTTATCATTAATTCCACCATCTACTTCTATAATAAGACTACTTAATCTGTTTTCAATTTTATACTTGTATAGTAGGTTAATTTTCTTCAATGATTTTCCTATAAATTTCTGTCCACCTTTTCCTGGTTCGACTGACATAATTAAAACTAAGTCAAGTTTACTTAAGAAAGGTATAATTGCGTTAATATCTGTTCCAGGTTTAATTGATAAACCAGCTTTAGCACCATATTGATGAATCATATCAATTACAGCGGATACTTCGATGTTATCTTTACAAGCTTCATAATGGAAAGTTACATTATCTGCACCAGCGTCAATATAAGCTTTTACCATTGATCTTGGGTTTTTAATCATAAGGTGAACATCTTTTGTTACTTTTGTTTGAGATAAGAGCTCTCTAATTTCATCAATATCAAAAGTTGTAGCAGGAACAAAATTTCCATCCATAATGTCAAAATGTATCCATCTAGCGCCACTATTCTCAATTTCTTTAATTCTAGTGACGATATCCTCTTTTTGGACTGTTAATATGCTAGGAGCGATAATGTATTTCATTTTGAGAACCTCTGATTTCTAGGGAGTAAATTATTAGATAGAAACAAGTATGTTTCGTATGCTTTTTTTGGTATTAATCCCGCATCGACCTTATCTTTTATAGCACATTTTTTCTCCGAAACGTGCAAACAATTTGAAAAAAAGCATTTATTATATTCATCAAAGCCCGGAAAATACTGTGCAAGGTCTTCTTTATAGAGATCTAATTCAAGAGAAGAGAACCCTGGAGTATCTGCAATATATCCGCCTTCAAAAGGCAATAAGATAACTTCTTTTGTTTCGTGTTTGCCTCTTCCAAGGGCTTTAGAATATTCACCAATATTTCTTTTATAATTATCGTTAATTGCATTTAATAACGATGATTTTCCAACACCAGATTGACCCATTAAACAAGTAATTTTACCTTTGAATATTTCCTTTACTTCTTTAAGACCTTCACCTGTTTTATTGCAAACAAAATAAGTCTTAATTCCTAATCTTTCAAAAGTATCTTCGATTTCATCTAAATCAGCTTTATTTTCACATAAATCAACCTTTGTAACTACTAACGAAGCTTTAATTCCATTCATGTTTGCATAGGTTAAATATTTAAAAACCAATTCATATGAAAATTCTGGCTTAATATATGAAAGAATAACAACGATTTGATCAATGTTTGAAATTGGAGGACGTTTTAAAAAACTTTTTCTTTCTTCAACACTTTCAATAACAGAGTCTACTTCATTAAATTCAACAAAATCGCCGACATATAGTCTACCAATTTTTGCTTTCAAAGTGCCTCTAGCCTTTCCTTCAAACGTTCCATTGTCTGTAAGAATTTTGAAGACACCACAACTAGAACCAATTATTTGTCCTCTCATTTTCTTCCTCCAAACAATCTAGCGAAAAAGCCTTTCTTTTTGTTATTGTTATATCCACCATTTTTTATACTACATAAAGCATTGTAA
>JAGCCQ010000049.1 GCA_017651565.1 Bacilli bacterium
TCATATCTTTTTAAACTTTCAACAGGATCTTTTGAGCGGAATGAGCAACTAATAATTTCATCATTTTCATTCATGTAGAAATGCTGACCAAGAATTAAGTAATCAGCAATTTTCTCATCTAATAGTTTCTTGTAATAAAGAACAAACTTATCAAAGTATTCACATTCAAAACCGCAATACATTGTTAATTTATCTTTATATTTCTCTCTTAAGGAATTAATAGAATCAACATAGTCTTCTAGTAATTCATAGTTTCCTCTGATACCTTTTTGAACAATGCCAGGAAGCATAACATGGTCAGAGAATCCTAAAACTTTGTAGCCATCTTGAATAGCTCTCAAAACGTATTCTTCATCTTCACCTTTTGCATGGCCACATCTAGCAGTATGTGTGTGATAATTGTATTTGATAATCATAAAGATTTAGCCACCTTTTCCGCACTAGCAAATGCCCACATTAAATTGTATCCACCACATTTAGCGTCAATATCTAAAACTTCTCCAATGAAGAAGATACCTTTTTCCAATTTGCTTTCTAAATTAGAAGAAATATTTTTGATAGAAACTCCGCCAGAAGAAACCTGAGAATTATCAAAATTATAGAAAGATTTAAATGTAAATATAGCGTTATGAATATCAATATTGTTTTTAATTAAATATGAAGAAAGTTTTTCATTTAAATAAGAATTATATTCTTCTTTTTTTATATTGTTTTCCACCTCTGGCACAAAATCCAATTTAATAGTTGTTGTATTTGCTTGTAGGTTAAGTTTGTTAATCATGAATGCAATATTAAAAATAACTATTCCACTGATTGCGTCACTTCTAAATTGAACTTCTCCATCTTCAGAATAAATTTCTTTTTTCTTATCTAATAATGTAGCCTTAGCTTTAACCCTAACGCCATCTAATTTGTTAACATTTTCTTTAACTTTAATTGGGCATAATGAAGGAGACAAAGTCTCAATATTGTATCCGTGCGTTTCTAATAATGAATAGATATTTCCATCTGTTCCAAGTTGAGGTGAGCTCTTTCCACCACAAGCAAAAATTAATGTATCGAATTTATATTTCTTTCCATTAACAGTTAGTTCTTTTTCCGATGAATAAGAATCAACTTTAGTATCTAATATAACTTCAATTCCGAGCTCATTTACTTTATTAATCATTTTTTCTGCAACAGTAGCAGCGCTTAATGAATATGGATAATATAAATTATCTAATTTTCTTGATTTTATACCGATTGAATCGAAATATTTTTCAATTTCAATGCAATTAAATTCTTTTAAAATAGGATATGCAAAATCATCATTATATGCACCATCTATTGGATTTGAATTAGCAAAATTGCATCTACCATTTCCTGTTGCATAAATCTTTTTAAGTAGTTTATTGTTTCGCTCAAAAATAACTACATCATAGTTCGGATGTAATTGTTTGATTCTAATAGCTGTGAATACACCGCTAGCGCCACCACCAATAATTCCAATTTTCATACTTGATTATTATTGCAACATAAAAACAATCATTCAACACTTCTCTTCTTACCAATCAAATTGCGTAAGAAATAAATACCGATAGAAAGTAAAAAAGCAGCAAATATAAATATTAGTAATGCGGGTATAGGCGAACCATCAACTAATAGATGATAAAAATCTCTCCAATTGTTAAATCCAAGTATATTCACAAAATAAACAATTCCATAGGTCACAATTGGAACCATACCAACAAAGAAAAACTTAAATGAAAATTTAGGTCTATTCTCCAAAAATAAATAAGTTAATAAAGCAACTAAAGGATTTATGTGGTGGAAAAATAACATTCTAGTATTACTAAAATTAATTCCCTTCCAAATAGGATCTAGATAAATAATGACTGTTAAATATGTAATAAGGATTGTGACTATCGAAGAATATTTTAAAATCGCAACAGCAATATTAATTGGAGGTTCTTTTTTAAATTTAATCATTATATTTAATGCGGTAGCTAAAGAAGTTATAGCTAAAAAGATATTGCTCAAGACTGTGTAAGTTTCAAATGATTTTGGCTTTCCAATCAAAATAATTGTCACATTTAAAAATATAAATAGATTAAGCACTATAGCCGCTATATTCTTGATAATTGTTTTTTTATTCATTGTTTCTATACCCCCAAATTTATATAGAAATTTTATAAAAATTGTATTTTTTGCCTACTGGCTTTTATAATAATAACATGCATAAAATCATTAAAACATTTTTATTAGGTGTCATGGCCGGAGCAGCTATCGCTTTAGGTGGACTTTTATTTACACTTGTTTCCAATATTGGATATAAAGTTATTGCAAGTTTTGCATTTTCTATTGGATTACTTTTAGTTTGCATGTTTGGATTCAATCTTTTCACTGGAAAAGTTGGATTCTTTATTGAAGCAGAGAATAAAAAAGAATATTCATTGAATCTTCTTATTATATATTTAGGCAACTTTGTTGGTGCTTTAGCAATTGGCTATTTATGTTTTGGATTCTTCTCAAATAACTTAGCAATTCAGAGTACAATCACTACTATTTCTGATGCCAGAGAAATAACAGGTGATAACTGGTGGATCACTTTATTAGGCGCTATAGGTTGTGGTATGTTAGTCTATACTGCTGTTTATGCGTTCAAAAAAGAATGGCCAATTGGAGTAAGAATTATTGTTTTAATGTTTGCAGTATTTGCATTCGTTATCGCAGGATTCCAACACTGTATCGCAAATATGTTCTACATTTCATTTGCTAATGGTTGGAGCGGAATGAAATTGGTTAATATTCTTATAGTTACTGTTGGTAATATTGCTGGTGCGATTCTTTTAGAATCTCTTACAGTTGCAGTCAAAAAATTATCTAACGCAGAAAAAGGTCTCGAGTAAAGACTTTTTCTTTATATTTAGATATTCTTTCATCAATTCTATTAGCGATTATAAAATCGCTTTTTTTAATAAAAATATCAAATGATTCTTCGTTGCCATCTTCGAAGAAGATAACATTATATCCTTTATTAAATAAGAGACCAGCTACATCCATAGATGCTGAGTTTTTATTCTTAACTTTGTAAAAACCAACAGTTGAATCTTTATTACACTTCTTCATTATTTGTTTTGCAATAGTCTTTGTTCTACTAACATTCGACTCAACTATTGCATTAATTAATTTAGAATCCTTTAAAGATGAAGATAACTGCTTTGTATCTTTAGGGAAGCAGTGACCACCAAACCCAAAAGAAGGATTGTTATAAAAATCCCCTATTCTAGAATCTTGGCACATTCCTTTAATTATTTTCTCAGCATCAAGATTATTCTTAAGTGCAAAACTATCAATTTCATTCATATAAGCGATTCTCATCGCTAAAAAAGAATTGGAGAATAATTTAACCGCTTCAGCTTCTTCATAGCTCATAAAGGTCGTTTTTGAGGCATTATTAGTTATATTCTCAAACACTAATGCCATTCTTTTATTTTTTAAGTTAACTCTTTTTACTCCGAAAATTAATCTATCTGGATATTGGCTATCTTCAAAGCCATGATCTTCTCTTAAGAATTCAGGAGCAAATATTATTTCTAAATTAGCAAATTGTTTTGCCATCTTCTTAGTAAAACCAATTGGAACTGTAGATTTAATAACAACTGTCGCATTTGGATTATTATTTGATATATAAGAAATGTATTCTTCGATTTTAGAAGTATTAAATCTTTTTATTTTTTCTTCGTATTCAGTTGGTAAGCAAATAACAATTGAATCACAGTAATTTAAAGTTTTTAAATCAGAAGAGGCTTTAACTTTAAGAGTGTTAGAAGATAATTGATAACCATCAATAAGAGAGACGCCTCTATTTATGTTTTGTATTTTTTCTTCGTTTGAATCCAAGAAGAAAACTCTATTTCTTTCTGCTAAAAGAATTCCCAAAGGATAGCCAACATTACCAGCACCCACTACGCATATTGTTTCTTTCTTAATATTGCGTCTAACTGAGTTCTTTGGAAGTGCATCTATCTTAGCCTCAATAAGTTCATGCTTATATGAACGCTTATTTCCCTCAGTTAATTCAATTCTTTTATATGTTCTAAGTGGAATTCCTAGTAATGAAGCGACTTCATTTTGAGAATAACCCTTATTTTTCCTTTTTATTTTAATACTCATACTAAAATAATAATGAATAATTAACAATTATTAAATAAAAAAGTGTCATTTTGGCACTTATGAGACTTTTTATTTTATTGATTATATTTTAAATTAGATTATCATTTAATCACGGTTTGGATGTTAAGTTTATCAACGGTCCGCTCAGAGGCCTTTGTCCCAAAACCTATTCATCAGATAAATAAATCCAAATTCCATTAAATTCTAAATATTTATAGAATAGTCCGGACTTGGCATTCAAACCATTTAGTTAGATAAACAAAGGTAAAACTAATAGCGCTACTAATGCTGTTGGTAAACCTACCATAACACCATATTTAACAAAATTTCCAAACGTATACTTAACTTTGTGTGATGAAAGAATTCCCATCCACATAATACCCGCAAGAGCTCCTAGTGGAGTTATAAATGCACCAAGATTACTACCAATAATAGATGCATAAATTGGAAGTAATGTTAAATCACTGCCCATATTATTAATAATTCCCGAGAACAATACAGACATTGGAATATTATTTACTAAGTTACAAGTTAATAATGAAGAGAAGCCATAAACAAGATTCGAAGCATCATGACCAAAGAATGAACATAATGCTGCAGAAATACCATAGTAATTAAAACATAAAGAAATAGTAAACATTCCAAGTAAGAAAGGAATTAACTCATAAGGGAGTCTCTTAAAAGAATTTCCTAATTCATTTGGTCTTTCTTTCTTAATTGCAGAATAGAATAAACAAATTGAAATTAATAAAATAAACGAACTTGCGGATACAATATACATTTCTAAGAAGTCGACATAACTAGAAACAACGAGTAAAACAGTACAAATTGCAAGAATAACTACGCCCACTATTGTTAGAGGTAAATTCTTCAATGTTACCTCTTCATCAGAATAATCAAACGGAGTTTTTAAACTCTTTCTAAAGACTAAAAATAAAATTAACATTTCAACGATTCCACAACATATTGTTGGAATAGCCATGACTTTAAAATAATCAATGAAGTTTACCCCGAAATAAGAAGCTAGATAAATATTAGTCGGATTACCAATAATAAACATCATGCTCCAAGTATTAGCGAGAATGAATTCGCTAACTAAGTACGGAATAGGATTACATTTTGTTCTCTTACAAAAGAAGATAATAAATGGAGTGAAAGTTAATATAACGATATCGTTAGAAGTAAACATTGTTAATATTGCAATCAAACCACATAAGGCAAAATAAACTTTTGTTTGAGATGATCTACTTTTTTGTACAACTTTATAAGCTAAAAAAGAAAACAATCCCATCTCATCTAGAAAAATTGAAATTCCTGTCATCGATAAGAAAAGGATGAGTATTTTAACTGGATTCATTCCACTATTCGAAAACAATCCATCAACAAATGTATCAAAAGGAATAAAGCCAAAAATAATAAAAATCAAACCTATTACAAGTGGGAAAGCCCAATAAAGTTTGATTTTCTTATCTTTAATAGTAATACCGAAATTGGTAATTGAACTTACAATAAGCCCTATCAATGCCACAATAGAAAGAACAATTACTGCGATTTTCATAAACAGCAAAGACTATATCACTTTAATTAAATATTGTTAATATTTTTCGTTAAAAATAAATAAAAAATATTCCGGTAAATTTTCCTTGTCATCTATTTTCTATAATCTTAGAACTAGCCTCGAAAAATAATAGGAGGTTCTTTCGAAAGAAATTTATAATTCTGAGTTTGTTATTGGAACGCTCTTTAGCTTCATTCAGTGATGGACTAGTGGCAAGAAGGAGTTGCGTGTACCGAAGATAAATATATTCTGGAATAAAGATGTTTTATCCAATCATTAAGAAAAATCGAATATTCTTTAACTTAGAAAATACTTTTTATGTAAAACAATTAAGAAATAAATACATTTATTTGACTAAAACTATATTTCACTCTAGAATCTTTTTTGGTTATAAGAGGGATATACTAATGAAGAAAAGAATACTTATTCCATGCTTATTAATGGCTACATCGTTAACAGCATGTGACAGCGGACTAGTTACAAGAGGGGAAACTTATAAAGAAGGAGAGACCGCAAAAGTTCAAGATTCTCTGAAAAATAAAATAAGAGACAGTGTTAAAGCCGTAGAAATTTATTCTAAAACTGAATTTGCCTTTAATACTCAAAGTGGAGATAAAAAAGAAAGCACAAAATCAAAAGCAAGTGTAGAAGCAAAAGTTAATTTAAAAGATAAAAGCATTGAGCTTTCTTGCAAAACTGATGCAAGACAAAATAAAAGCGTACGCTCTTTAAAGGCAAAAGCTAAAGCCAAAGAAGAAGATGGCTATATGAGAACTGTTTATACTGACGGCGACTGGAGCAGCATTAAAAGCACTATCGATTTTAATACATTAATGACTAGCGCAAAAAATGATGTGTTCTCATGGAATTTCTCTTTGGATTATTCAGACCTCGACTCTGTGCTAAGTCAAATGGGAACAAGATCCACTTTTTTTGCATTCGATATTCAAAAGAATACTCTTATTAGTGGAAACTGTGCCAATGGAACATTTAACGTTGGTTTATCTAAAGAAGTAACTGGAAAATTTGAAAAATCCGGATTAAGTTTTGATTTAACTATCACTAGGATGAAATATGTTTTCAAAGATTGTTTGCTCAAATCTGCTATTGTTGAAGTTGAAGCTTACTATGAAGAGGAAGTTATGGGTGAAAAAGTAAAAATGAGTTACGAAATTTCAGCCGAAGAAAAATATTCATATACACTCAAATAATTTTCAAAAAATAAAACTCTTCATCAAATTATTAATGGTGAAGAGTTTTTTCTTTACCTTATTTTACTACTTCGTTATCTTCTTTATCTTTTGCTTTTTCTTCAAATTTTAGAATTAAGCCAAACGCAACAAGCGTCATAGTAGAGAATAAATATGCAGGAATAGATGTTGCAAGATATGCATTCTTATTTTCTTCATTCCACACATAAAAACGCTCGTAGATATCGTTATACCAAAGAGCTTTATCGTGTGCTCTTTCATCAGCGGTACTAGTTAAAGCATCTGGATTTGTTGAATATAATGCTTCTAATTTACTTTGCGCATCTTGCACTATTGCATTTGACGATTTATATTTAGCTTTAAAATATTGTGCAGCGTTAAAAAGTGATATGGCGCCAATCCCTAAAGCACCAAGGATAGATGCATAACAAATTAGTCTAATTGTGCCTTTTTTCATACTTGTTCTCTTTCAGAAGGAAGAATGATTGGTCCTTTAGAATTTACAGCTTCTGGCCCAGCTAATAAGTTAATTTCACTATCTGGATCAAAGAAGTGCATTGCTTTAGGTTCAAATGCGAGATTAATTACATTCCCAGGAACCATGTTTTCTCTTTCTTTATCGGAAAGATTGATTGTAGGGATTCTAACAATAATCTTCGTTCCATCTTCGCTAGAAACGTGTAAGTGATATTCACTACCCATCATTTCATTAACTTCAATAGTTACAGGAATTGTTCCTTCGCCAGAATCTTTAGCGACGATTAAGTGTTCAGGTCTAATGCCTAAAAGAATATCTCTAGTTTGAATTCCTTTAGCCTTTAATCCATCAGCTTTTACGCCAGATACTGGCAATTTTCTATTGAATAAATCTACATAATATTTGTCACCATCTTTAACTAATTTAGTTAAGAAAGTATTCATCATAGGAGCACCAATAAATTGAGCGACGAATAAGTTATCAGGCATATCAAATAATTGTGTAGGTGTACCTACTTGCATGATAAATCCATCTCTCATACATACGATTCTATCGCCTAAAGTCATAGCTTCAGTTTGATCGTGAGTAACATAAACGAAAGTTGTATTAATTCTCTTTCTTAAAAGAATGATTTCTGCTCTCATTTGGTTACGTAATTTAGCATCAAGGTTACTTAAAGGTTCGTCCATTAAGAAAACCTTACAATCTTTAACCATAGCTCTACCAATAGCGACACGTTGTCTTTGTCCACCAGACATAGCTTTTGGTTTACGTGTTAAGAAGTTTGTAATGCCTAATACTTTTGCAGCATTAGTTACTCTTTCAAAGATTTCATCATTAGTAAATCCTTTTACTTCTTTACCTTTTTCAATAGAAGCTCTAATAAATTCGATTTTCTTATCGATAGCAGCTTTTTTCTTTTCGTTTGCTGCGTCACGTTGCTCTTGAAGCTTTTTAATTTGATTATTAAGACCATCTATTTCCTTTTCAGTCCATGGATGAATTCTAATTTTCTTATCAAGTCTTAGAGGGAAAGCCATGTTTTCAAAAACTGTTAAGTGAGGATATAAAGCATAGTTTTGGAAAACCATGGAGATTTGTCTATCTTTCGGTTGTAAGTCATTAACTACTTCGCCATCGATTTTAAGTGTTCCTTCTGAAATATCTTCTAAGCCTGCAATCATTCTTAATGTAGTTGATTTACCACATCCAGAAGGACCAACAAAAACTACGAACTCTTTGTCTCCGATGTCCAAATTAAAATCATGAACTGCAGTAACGTTTCCGGAATATATCTTTTTTACATTTTCTAATTGTACTCTTGCCATAATTTGCTTCTCCTCTACTAACCCTTAACAGCTCCACCTGTAACACCTTCAACGTAATATTTTTGAAGGAATAAGAACAATATGATTACAGGTATGGCGACTATAACACCGCCAGCACAGAAATACTTATAATAACCACCAATATTTGCAGTACTTAGCCAGCTATTTAATCCAGTTGCGACGTTCATACCTTCCTGACTACCTTTAGCGATAGTTGCTGCGAAGATATAATCACCCCAAGGACCCATAAATGAAGTTAATACTGTATAGATAACAATTGGCTTACATAAAGGCATGACGACTTTATAGAAGACTTGGAACTTAGTAGCACCATCAACTTCTGCCGCTTCATCAAGACTCTTAGGCATAGTATCTAAGAAGCCCTTAGCTACGTAATAGCCCATACCTGAAGAAGCAATATTAACAAGAATTAATCCTGGAACTGCGTTATCACTAGTCATTCCTAAACTATTTAAGACTTCATAAAGAACTATCATAGTTAAGAATCCAGGAAACATGCCTAAGACCAACATTACGTTCATCATAGGTTTACGCAGTTTAAATCTAAATCTTGATAAAGCATATGCCATCATAAACTGCATCGCCGTTTGTCCAACACATGCGAATAACGCGATGATAAATGTGTTGAAGTACCAACGTAAGAAGTTACTTTCTGAACTAAATAAATATGCAAAGTTGCCAAGCCCCCACTTTTCTGGCCATACGTTACCGGTTAAGCCAGGGTTTCCGACATCAAATGCTTGTAAAATTAAGAAGATGAAAGGAATAATCCAGATAATAGAAATCATTACAAGGATTACATAAGTTATGATGTTGGCGGTTCTTCTTTTTGCCGCCATTCCCATTGAACGTCTCTCCATTATTGGAATGCCTCCTCATTTTTAGTACTAGGTAGGATGTTATAAACAATTAATGAAATTAATGCGACAACAATAAAGACAATAATGCCTAAAACAGCACCTAACGAATAAGAATTATCTTTCATAGTTAATTGGAATAACCAAGTAACTAATAAGTCTGTTTGTCCTGCTTCCAGTTCTTGTGGGTGAGGTGCACCACCAGTTAATAGGAAGATAACGTTAAAGTTATTCATGTTTCCAGTAAAGCTTGTTAATAAATATGGTCCAGTAATGAATAACATATAAGGTAATGTAATCTTTGTGTATTGTTGGAAAACATTAGCACCATCAATACTTGCAGACTCGTATAAGTCTGCTGGAATATTCATTAAAATACCTGTAGTAACAAGCATTAAGTATGGAATACCAATCCAAATATTAATCAAGATAACAGTTATTCGAACAGTTAACGCACTTGCCTGGTCATCCAAGAAGTGAATACGGTTGCCACCAAAGAATTGAATAATATCATTCATAATTCCGTCATAAGCAAACATATTTTTTACATATAAGAGAGAGATGAACTGTGGAACAGCAATAGACATAACTAAAACTGTTCTCCAAACTTTCTTGAGTTTAATACCTTTCTTATTAATAAGCATTGCAACAACTAATCCTAAGAAGTAGTTAGTGAAAGTTGCAAAGAATGCCCAAATTAATGTCCATACCAAGATTTCTCCAAATGTAGCTGCGTAGTTTTTGCCACCAGCAGACCAAGAGAACAATGTACGGAAATTATCAAATCCAACCCATCCGAATAAAGCATTGCTTACACCATTGTGGTTAGCATCATAGTTAGTAAATGCAACCAAAATCATGAAGAAGATTGGTAATAATGTGAAAACAATAATACCTAATGTTGGTAATGCTAATAAAGTTCTATGGAATTGTTGATCGACAACAGCTCTTAAATCATCTTTAGTATCAGCAATAGCCTTTTCGTCTTTTTTAAGTTGTTCATTAATTCTATTTTGTTTGATATTTAAATACCAAGTATAGATAAATGCAGCAATGAAGAATAATGTTAATGCGCCATAGAGCATGATTTTAAAGGAGTTATCAGCACCTACAACTACATTTTCATCCGCATCTAAAGGTTGAATAAGACCTAATGAATTGAATTTTCCAAGGTAGTATCCACCAGTGAAAATCATGTAGAAGATAAATACTAACTCCATTGTTGCAAAGAGAATGCCTCTAAGTATTTGACCTCTAGCAAAACTGCCAATACCCATAAAGAAGTAAGATAATTTTGTCCAAATATCACCTTCTATAAATGTAACAACAAGATTCTTAAAGAAATGGGCAATGCCAAGACCAAAGCCTTTGATTCCTTTCCAAATCTTTTTTCCTAAATTCTTAAAGAATGTAGGAATTTTAATTAAATAGAAGAATTTGATTTTATATCCAATTCTTTTCCATATATTTAATTTCAAATAAGAAATAGCGTCTAATTTTTCAATCTTAAAGAACACACGTGGAATCGTGATTAGGAAGAAATATTTGAACTTATAGACGAATCTTTTCCACTTATTCAATTTTAAATAAGAATCCTTATCTAATATTTTCATATTCCCCTCCTATCCTTTTAAGTCTTCAATATTAGATGCATAAAGTCTCAAAACTTCTTCGAGCTGAGCATCTGTTGAATCTTTACTAATATTAGTTGCAATACCTGCAACTTGAGAGAACCAGTTACTTGGACATGGTTTTTGCTCTTGAGCGTATACGTTTTGTTCTCTTAAAGCCTTTAATCCTTTATGATTCATGACTTCAGGTAAAGCCATAACATTAAGGTTTGTTGGACCCCAAGCAACAGCGTCAAATCTTTCTTTTTGGCATGTTTCACTTGTTAAGAATCTAGCAATTCTCATACAAACTGACATTTTCTTTGTATCAGCCTGACGTTTAACACCCATTAACTTATAGCCTTTAAATGAAGAAATATGATAGTCTTGTCCATCAACTGTGTAATAAGGTAATTCACAGCAACCAAGGTTATCTTTTAATCTCTCAACGCCATAAGCATAGTTCCAAATACCACTAACAGCAGCGATTGCTTTACCGCCTAATTGAGAGAATTTATTATCACCAATAAATAAATCTTGGTCTTTATGTAACTCACGTAAACCTTTTGCAGCAGCAAGTCCTTTTTCGCTGTTATATGTATCGTTATAATCAGAGAATTTGTTTTTATTATTGATTGTCCATTCAGAGACACAACCTGCTCCCATAAAATATGAAGCAGTATAGAAGCCATTGCTTAATACTGAATAACAGATCTTCTTATCAAGTGTTCTTGCTTTTTCAATAATCTTTGACATAGATTTAACATCTTCTTCACTTAAAACACTCTTGTCGTAATATAAGAAATAGCCGTTATCACCAGTAAATGGATATGCGTATACTTTATCTCCTATAGTTGCGGCTTTAATTCCGTCTGGATCAATCGATTCTTCTACTGATTCTAAGAAGTTGCCAGATACAGGAGCTAATGCTTGAGCTGTTTTTAATTGTGCTAATTGGTCTTGTGCAAATACGAAAATATCAGCACCAGCATCAACACCTTCTAACATAGTCGCAGCAGCACTATCTTCACCCATTGGGTCAATTTTTAAATCAATCTTATATTTACCGCCTTGCGCAGTAACCCAAGAGTTAACTTGAGTTGCAGTTAAGCCTTCAATATTTTGGTCACACCAAATTTTAATCGAGTATGAACCACCATCTTCAATACCATCGCTTTCATCAGCATCAACAGGTGCTTCACCAGGATATGCAGGAATAACATATGAGAATGAATAATTAGCACATGCTGTTAACATTCCTACAGCAAATAATGGAAGTAATTTTCTAATTCTTTTAATCATACCATTACCCCCTATTTATTTACCCAGATTCCATATAACGGAATTACCGCTAATTGCTTATGGTCGATTGTGAAATCCCATAAGTCTTCATCATCTAAGCAAACACCATAGAATGACCAACCAACAAAAGTTGGGAATGCAGGATCAACTTCATAGCCTTTTTCTTTACCTGCTGTGATTAAAGTATCTTGTTTAAGCAAGAATTCAGGCACTTTGTCTAAACCTAATGCTTTAAATGTAGGCCCTTCAACAGTTGCTAAAGGTTCGTCACTATATGAATAACTAAAGTAGAATTCATAAATTGATGTAGCGTCGTCATTGAAGCTTTCATCGCCAACATCAGGGTTATCGCTACTTTCTGCTTGTGGTTCGACTATTCCGCCAACAGAAGGCGTGTATTCGTAACTAGTATCACAACCAGTTACTAACATTAAGGAAGTTAATAATAAAAGTAATCTTTTCTTCATACTATCTTCCTCCTATCTCTTGTAGATACGGCAAGCAAAGCCACTGCCGTCTCCATCAACATCACCAACATTAATTGAATGATTATTAGTATCTTCACCATTAAGACCACATTCAAACAGCAATTGCCAACCAGTGGAATCGTTTTTAAAGTATGTTCCTCTACCACCAGCAATAAAGATGAAGTAATCGCCAAATTGAATACCTAAACTATCATAGTTGTTGTAGCTATCGCCACCACCCCAAACGATGTTACCAGCACTCTTTAATGCGTCACAACCTGCCATATCAAGTTTTGGCATAGCAGCATGTAAAGCAATCATCTCTTTAAATTTCTTAGTGAGGTTATTACCATCATTTAAGTTAGTTGGAATACTAACTCCATCATATAAAGTAACACTTTGTTTATTACCCCATTTGAATGAATTAACTTCAAGTGGCGAGTTATATGAGTTATGTGAAATTAAGTGACCATATGCATTTTCATAAGAATTCTTAGGAATCTTAGTATACTTTTCGCCCATTGTTTCTAACTTATCCGCATCACAAACAAATTTACTTCTTAAGAGTTCTTCGCCGCCAAGCATAAATGCAATACCGTTACTTGCAAAAATTGCAGCATAACCAGTTTCAACACCTCTTAAGACATTTTGTGTACTGCCACCATGACTTACTCTATCACCATATGTGTAATAAAGTTGGTCAGTAAGTGTCCAGTTATCGTGACATGAAGCATAGTTAACAGTTTGTTTAGGGTTAGCGCCAACGTTATAGTGTTCACCATAAATCATTTGGGTGACTGCACCAGTAAAGAAATCACTACCATTACTTTGTAAGAAGCCTGAACCTGGAAGAGAACTATTACTTCCCCAACCTTGGTCGTTTCCACCTCTAAGAGCGTTTCTTCCTTTATCATTGAAACCACCTAGAACAACTGCGTGGTCAGTATTGTATAAATCAGGATCTGTATAAACTTGTGAACCAAGTCCATCGCAGCAGAATGTACCTTGTGATTGAATACCCCATTCAGGATCCAAACCACCATGGAAGCCACCACTTGTCCAACCTTCACCATATAAAACGATATCAGGATCAATTTCATAACAAGCTTCTTTGACTGCCTTCATGGTCTTAGTATCAATTAAGCCCATGAGGTCAAATCTGAAGCCTTTAATTCTATATTCTTTTGCCCACATTGAGATTGAATCAACAATGTATTTTCTTGCCATAATTGCTTCAGATTTGAATTCATTATGACAGCCAGAACCATCATATAATTCACCATTTTCATCGTATCTGAAGAAATATCTTGGCATTAATTTATTAAAGCAAGATGCACTTGGAGAAGAGACGTGATTATAAACAACGTCCATAATTACTCTAGTGTGAGCATCATTATGTGCGAGTTGATAAATCATATTTTTGAATTCTCTAACTCTAACTAAGCCATCACTTGGATCAGAACAATACGCACCTTCAACACAGTTATAGTTAAGAGGGTTATAGCCCCAGTTATATTTAACTGTTCCTGCATATTCATCTGTTCCAGGAGCTTTTAAGATTGTAGATTCATCATTATCACTATCAAATACAGGAACAAATTGAACTGCATTGATACCTAATTCATTTAAGTGATCAAAACCAGTTGTAATATCAGTACCTTCTAACTTAGTTCCTGATTCTACAAATGCATTATATGTTCCGTTTCTATTTCCTTTATTACTCTTCCAAGAACTATCACCAGTAAAGTCTTGAACATGTACTTCGTAAACACTTAATTCTTGAGGAGTTTTAATATCTAAGTAAGCATTTTCAAATGCTTTGTCTTGAGATGTAAATGGCCATAAGCCATCCCATTTAACTGGGAAGTTTTGGTCGTCCCAACCTGCTGGGTTAGTATCTGCTTTATCGTAAATCATACCTCTAACACCTGAGGTACCACATGTTGTCGCATATGGATCCATACAGACATTAGTGCCTAATGTATTATCTACTTGGAAATTATAATACATATTCTTGATAGGTTGCTTTTTAACTTCTTTTAATTTAATTGCCCAAACGCCACCAGCAGTATATGCCATATGGAAACCTCTATATGAATCATTTCCACCATATGCTTCTGAAGTGCTTGAATTATAGACTAATAAGGAAACATTAGCTGCTGTAGGAGCCCAAACTTTAAAAGTAGCTTCTCCTTTTTCAGCATCATATGTCACGCCTAAATCATTAGCTTTAGTAGTATAGTACTTTGTAAAACGTACAAAGTTATATAAGTTTTCATAAGAGACATTAACTGTTTTAGTTAAGCCAGTAGTACTAGCAGTATCATAGCTAACTAATGTATATACAACGTTTATATGAGCGTCATATGTAAAGTTAATATCAAAGTTTTTTTGAGATGAACTACCTTCTTTAACTAAGTAGTTCTTTTGGATAGCACCTCTTTCTTTTGGTTTTGCTTTGTAATAAGTTTCATCAAAAGCATAAAGGCTCCAGTTAACAGTTTTACTGTTATCAGTCAAAGTACAATTAATTGTTTTAAAGTTAGTAAACTTAGCGAGTTTAATACCGTCAACTTTAGTTTTTTCTTCACTATCAAATTGTGCAATACCACCGCCAGCGGCTGGTGTACACCATACTTCACAAGTGTTGCCTTCTTTAAGCCCAAAATCGGCATAACGTAATTCAACGTCTTCTGATTGTCCACCCCAGTTTTCGTTAGCACCTTGTTTTCTATATTTAATGATATACATCAAAGTAGATGTGCCATAGAGTTCATGGAATGGAGATGTCTCGCTAGCTAAATCTAAGTCGATAGTCATTCCTGTACCATCAGCTTCATAAGTAATAAAGCCGTCAGCAATGTTATCAGCATTATATTCAGTTCCATCAACACCTGGACACCAAATGTAGAATGCTCTACCTAAACAATCCTTGTCTTCATTGACATAGTGAAGAATAACCCTATCCGCAATTACCTTTTCTTCACCTTCGTCTTCATCATCCTCTGAAGCAAAATTAGGACGAGAAATATCTCCTAGAGCCATTTCTTTAAATACTGGCTCATCCCCAACATGTTTTTCTTCAGGAATTGATTCATTAATAGAAGAACAGCCTGAAAGTAATAAAAAACTGAAAGCTAGAGCATATAATGGCTTACATTTTCTATTCATACAGTCCTCCTTTTCTCTTTTCCTTTTCTTTTGGACTAAAGTCCATATCTAATTTTTTTATTATAATTTTCGTCTTTTAATTTCCATTCCCAGTTAGGTGAACCTACTGTTCCTGGATAATTCATACGAGCAGAATTATCTAATCTCATTAAGTCTTGTAGAGGGAATATTGTCATTAATGAAGGAATGTTCCATGTAAAGTTAAACATTGCTTCAAATAAATCAACATTCTCACCAAACTTCTTTTTTAAATATTTGATATTTTCTTCTGGCAAGTTTTCTAACCAGCCTTCAATAGTTTCATTATCATGAGTTCCTGGGTATACGATTTGAGTATCTTTTGATGGATTAGTTTCATCAAAGATTGTGAACTCAGTAATATGCATACCTGGGAAGTTATAATGATCTCTTAAGTCGTGAACACCTTGGAATAAGTCTCCTAAGTCTTCCGCTATAAGATTGATTGAAGGGTAGGCTTTGAATAATGCATCGAAGAAATCTGTTCTAGGACCGATTTCCCATTTACCTCTTCTAGCGTTTTCGTCTTCTGCAGGAATAATGCAGTAAGTATCCCAAGCTCTAAAGTGATCTAATCTTAAGTAGTCACAGGTAGAAGCTAAGAAACCAATTCTATGAACTAAGAATTTGAAGTCATCTTCCATCATCTTCTTGAAATTGAAGATTGGGGTGCCCCACAACTGTCCATCATCGCTGAATGCATCTGGTGGACATCCACTTACTAATGTTGGTTCATAGTTTTCATTCATGATGAATTGGTCTTTATTAAGCCAACAATCAGTTGAATCTATACCAACATAGAATGGACAATCTGCAATGAGAATTAGTCCTATTTTCTTTAAGTATTTTCTTAATTTTTCGTATTGAAGCTTTGCTATGAATTGACAGAAGATATGGAATTCGCATTCATCTTCTGCGCCTTTAGGAAATTCTTTCAACTTGTGATTGTCGTAATAGAACTTCATATCAGGAGCCCAAGTATTCCAAATTTGGTAGTTATTAACTCCTCTGAAGTATGTAAATACAGCAAATGGGTAAACCCAAGGGTTTTCCTTTAAAAACTTCTTATATCCTCTAATTGGATGTTTCTTAAAGTTAGCGAATGCTTTCATTAAGTAAGGTTTCTTAAATTCCCATACTGCTTGATAGTCAACTTTATCTGACTTAGGCATTTTCTTAACACCTTTAAGCATTCCTTTTTTAACAAACCAATTTAAGTCAATATATCTTGGTTCGATTGCTTCGCTACAAGTAGACATATAAGGAGAATTACCAGGCCCTACTGGATTAA
The DNA here is from genome assembly GCA_017651565.1 of Bacilli bacterium. GTDB lineage: Bacteria > Bacillota_I > Bacilli_A > RFN20 > CAG-826 > RGIG9670. Next base: position 17,468 of record JAGCCQ010000049.1, read on the forward strand.
TTGGTAATACTTGCCAATACTTGTATCCTCTTTTTTTAATAGTGTCAGCGAAAACATAGGCACTCTTACCAAAGTCGCCTATTCCTTGATCTCCTGGTAAGGAAGATATCGCTAACAAAACACCATATTTATCTTTCATAATTATTTCCTTAAATTAATTCCATGCTTCTATGACTGCAGCAGTATGATTGCTATCAAATGTAAGATCATTTGTTTTATTCCATTTCGCATCCCAACTTGGTACTTCAGAAGCATTTGGATCCATTCTAACCAATACAGCAGATTCAAACTCTACATCAGTTGTGAATGTTACTGTATTTCCAGAAAGAGTTGCAGCAACCCATTGTCCATTTCCTTCAACTTCACCACCAAAAATCCAAACATAAAACACAGCACCATCTGCGTCATATCCGTCCGGAATATTTGTAATCGAGTAAGTGGTTGGAACAGGAATAATTTCAACATCAACTGTTACAGTACAGTACACCGTTTTTTCGTTTTCAGTACCTTTACAAATGGTAACTCCAATAGTAGCATCGCCCTCTTTTAAACCTTTAATATTGATTTTATTGTCGTTTGAATTTACTTCACAAACTGTATCGTCTGAGCAAAAAACTTCATAACTATCATTTGCATTTACTGTAATTTGTGTTGTCTTACCAACATTTACAGTTACTGCATCACTGGAAAGAGAAACATCAGGAACAAACTCAGCAAACACTTCTTTACAATAGGAACATACATACATGCTTCCATCAAAATTCTCTTCTCCCCAAGTGTCTTGTGAGATACGAATCATATTTTTGCCTTCGGCATCCAAAGATGCAAAATCAATGTTTTGCGTTTTGCATGTTTGATGATAGTTATCATATCCAGTGATTATGCAATGAGTCCAATCATACTCATTTTTATCAAATGTAATTGCATATGTATCGTTGCCATAACTATTTTTTATTGGAGCAAAATCAATAGGCACTCCAGGGAAAGATGCATTGTTGACTTCTGCGTCATTCCATAAATATAGGTATAAATTTGACCATACATAGTTATTAGCGAAATAATAAGTTACATAATCAGGTATGTATTCAGTTACAGAAATTACGCATGATTTGCTAACTGCGTTTTCACCTGTTCCAACAGTTAATGTGATTGTTGCATCTCCTGCTTTTAAAGCTGTTAACTCAACTGAGTCATTTGTAAGAGTAGCTTGTACTACTGTGCTATCACTATTCTCAATTGATACAGTTCCGTTAGAAACATAATGCAAACTTGTAGATTCGTCTTTATTCATATTGAGCGAATAATCACTCAATAAAACATAATTGCCCATTGGTTTTGCGAAATAATCAGCAATTAGATTTCCTTCATCTGCCCAACCTGTAATAGTGAAACAGTCACACCCTGTATCTAATTGATCAAAGATGATATCAGAAGTTTTTGCATCTTCTGCTTTAGCAATATCGTGCCCATTAATTACCATGCCTTTATAGCCTTCTGAATATTTACGGAACGAAATACTATAAATTTCTTTTCCACGTTCATCAGTTCCTAATAAAGTCATGCTTTCGCCTGGCCAATGATTGTTGGTATTTTCATTAACATATAAATATGCCTTAACATTGGTCCATTCATATTCATTAACAAAATAGTATGTATATAACTCATCAGGCATAACATTGACTGTAACAGTCTTTGTTACTGTTTGACTGCCGTCTGAAACAGATGCGGTAAATGTAGCAGTTCCAGCTGCTTTACCAACAATAGTTACGCCTGTATCAGCAGTATTTTTGAGTTCAATCTTATCTGCGCCACTAGTGATTTCATATGAAACGTTTTGACCATTTGTTTTTACATTAAGAGGAATTTCTGTACCTTCACCAAATTCAACACTAATTGCGATATTTAAATATAGTTCATAAGTGTAGAATCCATATTTAATAAGAGTAGTGTCTTCATTCTCTCTCCAACCATTTAGTTCAACACCATTATCGTCGCCGAATCCTGAAACAAGAATATCTTCTGTTTTGCATCTATTTGTTCTAGTACCATCCATACCAGAAACAATGAATCCTTGATAATTGTCTGCGTATCTTTGGAATGAAATAGCGTAAACATCATTTCCATTCATATCAACGAATGCACGTTCACCAATTGCGACGCCAGGATATTCTCCGTTACTCTTTTGTGTAGAATCATTCCACATAAAGACCTTTAGGTCAGTCCACTTATAATTATTTACAAAGTAATAACGTACTGTGTAATCTTCTTTAACTTCGATATTTATTGAATCGTAAACAGTTTCATTTACTTTCGCAGTAATAGTAGCGTTTCCAGCTTTTAAGCCTTTAACAGTCATCTTATCAGCAGCTTTAGTTACTTCAACCACTGTGTCATCACTATTAATGATTTCATATTCACTATTTGTATCTACTGCAATTTCAACAGTTTGATCAACACCAATTTCTTTATTAGTTTCAGTAATGCTGATTCTTGGACCAAATGGTTCAAATGTATCCATAGCAAATGAACATGCTTTGATTTCATTTGTGCCTACCATTGATACTCTATCCCAGCCCGTTTCAGTGATATAAATCATATCTTTGCCAGATTCTAAGTCAGCAATGATAATATCATCAGTTTTTGCCCAACCCTTATGTTCGTCTGTACCAGAAATGACTAATCCAGTATATCCATCTTTGTACTTATTAAATGAAATCTCATAAGTATCAACATTGTCTTTATTCTTAACAGGAGCTTTAGCAAATGGTTGACCTGGGAAGTCACCATTAGTTCCTTTATTACCCCACATAAAGACTTTTAAGTTAGTCCATTGATAATTATTTGCAAAATAATATGTTATTTTTTCATCTTCAATAACAGTCACATGTAATGTAGCAGTTACAAAATCATCACCTGAAGGAACTTTTGCTTCAATAGTAGCTTCACCTGCTGCTAAACCTTTAACAGTAAAGCCATTATTAGTTTCATTAGATAATTCAACTTTGTTATCACCACTAATAACTGTATATGTGACTGTGTGCTCATTTGTATAACAAATAACATCAACAGTTTCATCAACAATTAAGCTAGCTTCATTCATTGATAAAGTAATAAATGATCCAGAAAGTACATCTTCAGCAGGATTGAAAGTACCCATTTTGATACTTGCTTTTCTAACCCCATCTAAAACATCTGTTGGAATAGAAGGGATTGTAAATGCGTTTTGAGTTACAAAAGAAGATAATACGATATCATCTGTTTGAACATCACCGATACTATCTTTACCAGAAATGATCATCTTATCGTAATCAACGACATCCTTATCAATAGTAATCTTGTAAACTTCTTCTAAATCTTTATTAATATAATTAGCTTCACCTAAACCAACACCTGGCCATGGAGCATTCGAACCATTTTCACCCCACATGTATAAGTGCAAGTTGGTAAGTTTTTGGTTATTAATATAATAGTAATCAAATACAGTTTGTTCAGTACTAACTACTGTAACTGTACAAGTTTTGATTACTTGGTATTCAGTTCCAACGCAAATGGATGCAGTGATTGTAATAGGATTATCTCCACTGCTCTTGAGTGCTTTTAACCAAGCACCAGTATTTGTTTTATTTTCTAAAGTAACAACTTCATCATTGCTGCTTTCCCAATTAACAACATCAGTTGAATTACAGCCTAAAACCCTGATACTTCCTTTATTCATTGTAATATCAGTTTCAGAAAGACTTAATTCATGCTTTTCTACTTTAGGTTGAACAACAACATCAATATCTTTAGAAACATCAGTTTTTCCAACGGATGTTACAGTAATTTTTGTACTACCAGCAAGTAATGGTTTTACTGTAAATGCTGAACCTGATTCAACAACATTAGAAGAAAGTTCAGCGATTTTAACGTTTTGAGTAACTTCTTCTCCATCAACTGTTGAAGTAACTGGAACATTAGCTATAGTTACCGCTAAAGAAGTTGGGAATTTACCTTCACCAACAATTGTAGGAACTACCGAAATAGGACTATCTCCTACAGTGAGTTCAATAGTAGTTCTATCGAAACGAATATCAGTAATGCTCCATGTAGGTGTTTCACTACCTCCACCGACGTCACCGCTACCTTGCTCACCACCAGCAAGTTTTTCAATAGTTACTTCTTCTTTGTAACCGCAAACACTACACGTTCTTACTTTTAATCCCTCTTTTGCTAAAGTAGCATCTTGAACCACTTTAAAATCACCAAAAGAGTGATCTTCAACATCTTTTTTTAAATCTGTATGTTCACAAATAGCTGCATGCCAGTGTTTAGTAGCATCAAAAGAGTATTCTTCAGCGTATTTATGCTCACAAGTAGCATCCTCTGCTGGAAGGCCATTATACATAACACATCCGCTTAGAGATAGCATCAAACAAATAGGAAATATTAAGTGCTTTTTCTTCATAAGTTAATACCTACTTGTTAGTCCAGACACCATTATAGTTCCAAGATGTAACCTTGAAACAGTTCTTGTCTGCAACAAATAACAAGTCCCCTGTTGTATTCCAATACCCGCCATCTTCAAATTTTGCTTCTTTATCATTAGCATGACGTAAGAAAATAACATTTGTATATTTACCTAAATCAACATCTGCAGAATAGAAGCCATTATTAAGGTTGCTCATCTTAATCATAGCGTTATCTCCAGTTGTGTAAGACCAAACGTGCATAGTTACTGCAGCATTACCTGTAGCCCATGTTTGTTCATCATCTGGGTTTAAATGTTGAGTAGCATCTAAATAAATAGTTGTGTATTGAGTAGTTGTTCCGCTTTGGCTAGAAGAACCCCCACCGCCACCAGTTCCGTTCTTAAATGTTGCATATAAAATCATGCCAGCAGCATCTGGGACTTTTGTATAAACAGTTGGGAAACCAGTACCTTCATAACTAACCCAACCATCAAATTCACCTTTAGAAGCATCGATGGTTGTAATATCGTCTTTACCTGGTAAGTCCGCTCCTGGAAGAGCATTGAAAACTACAGCGTTTTCTAGCATCTTCTCTTCAATAGATTTACCTTTTTCGCCTTTATATAGTCCAACAGAAGACAAAATTAAATAAGTATCAACTGGGACATTATTTTCTGGTTTATTTGGATTATCTCCTTGTTGTTCAGGTGCTTTAGCGCCACCATCTCCTCCATTGCCCATGATTGGAGGAACAGTAATTTCTCCGCATCCTGAAAGAAGCAATAATGTTGAACATAATGCTAAAAATCTTTTTCTTAACTTCATGTATTGCTCCCCCTTATTTACCTTGGAATACTGCAACAGAATACCAGTTGCTCATATTGTCACCAGGCTTATATACCCCGCTATATCCTAAGTTATAAATAGCTTGTGGATTAAAATCACTACCTGGATTGAGTAAGTATTGACTATTGTCTAATCCAATGTTGATATAAATTTTTAATGACTTAGTAGCTTTATCAGTGTCGCTCCAAACATTTATAACTAAGACATTACCGCTAGAAGTAGCAAAGTCGATTCTAGCGTCTTTTGGATATAAATGTTTAATGCCACAAAGTGCTTTATACCATTGATACATTTCATTATTTGTAGATACACCAGTTTCATTCATAACTACACCCATATGAGAAGAAGATAAGCCAGTGTTATAAGAATCTAATTCAAACTTATATTGTCCACTCTTATAGTTAGGACGTTTTGAAACATCTTCCCAAAGGAATGGTTGTCTGTACCAAATATCCATACAGTTTTCGCTCTTGTATTGAGCGATATGTGTATCAGTATTTGAGCTCATTCCAAGTTCATCGCCGTAGTAAATCCAAGAAATGCCTCTACTTAATAAAGTAATTGCAGCGTGTACTTTTGCACGTCCGATTTCTTGAGTAGAACCAGTTATCTTTTCAGCAGCTTTCGTAGAATTAGTGTCACCCACACCGTTTGCTTGGTTAATAGCTCTCATAACGTCGTGGTTAGAAGTAAATGCACCATTAATGAAGTCTGGGCGCTTTCCACCAGGGATATTACCAGTTCCATCACTTAAGAAAGCTGTATCAGCACCCCATGGATCGAATGTTTCACTAGCTTGAGCAGATGAGAATTTTCCAGCAGTTCCGCCATTATACAACCATGCAGGAATATGATAGAAATTAGCAAAATCAAATTGTGAATCAAGAGGTTGATAGTAAGAAGAAGTTCTTGTTCCCCAACCATCAAAGTTTTCACCAACTAAGAAACATGATGGGTAAACATCTTTAAGTTCGTTAGAGAAGTGTTTCCACCAAGCAACATTCTTAGTTAAATCACTTGAATAGTCATATTTCTTTTTAACATAAGCACCCTTTTCATCATCGAAAGTTTCAGCTTCACCAACATCAGTGATAATTACATCACCAGTTGTGTTATCAACTTCATCTTTCATATAAATGTGCTTAACTGCGTCTAATCTAAATCCATCAAGACCAAATGATAACCAGTACTTAGCCATATCGATGACTAATTTTCTAGTATCTTTACTTTCATAGTTAATTTCAGGCATACCTGAACCAAACTTACCATAGTAGTAATAATCTGATTCACCTGACTTATACCATGATGGGTTAGAACTATTAGCGTCTTGTTCGACAGTAATAGTTTCATATCTATCTATTTTCCATTTCTTTGCAGAATCGTCATATGAAGTTACTGCTTTTTGAATATTATCTGATTTAAATTTCCAAGTATATACGTTTCTCCAGTTAATACCAGTATCGTCTTTTTCACAACCTGGTTCTCCAGAGTTAACACCCCATTGAGATTTTTGATACCAAATATTACCTTTTGATGTATGGTTAAGAACTAAGTCCATTAAGACTTTAATACCATTTTTATGGCATTTATAAATAAGTTCTCTATAGTCATCAACAGTTCCGAATCTCTTATCAACCGCATAATAGTCAGAAATATCGTAACCATGATAAGAGTCTGATTGTTGAATAGGTGTGAGCCATAAGACATCAATACCTAAGTCCTTGAAATAAGGAATTGAGTCAATAACACCACGTAAGTCACCAATGCCATCACCATTAGAGTCTCTAAATGACGCTACGAATACTTGATAACCAATACCGAGTTCTTTAAATGCTTCACTAGTTGGAGCGACTCCATACGTATCAGCAATTGTGTCGGTTTTTGAAGAGAATTTACCAGTTGTATCGCTATCAATAGGATTAACTTTAACTTTAGATTCTCCACTTCCTGCATAGAATGTGTAATCTTCTAATGCGCCAGTAGCTACGAAGATATGTAAGCACTTACCGCCATTAACATCTCTCCATACTTTTGGATCAGAAATATCAACATAAGTTTCTCTGCCACCGTCACTGGTCCAGTTTTTTGAACCATCCATTGATGATTGGTTAACCATTAAAAAGCCCAATTCTTCTGCTTCGTTTAATGTTGTTGGTGTTCCTGTTTTGCCACCAACAAGATTAGGAATATTCATATCAACATCAGCAATAACACCGAAGTTATCTTTATGCATTGCTGTACCACTTCCACCAACTTCTGAATCTATCATCCAGTTAGTAGACATTGGCTTTAATGTTAACTTATCACTAACTTTAACTTCCCCGCTATATGCCCATAAGGATCCTTCTAAATCATTTGGATAGGAATCCCAAAGCCACAAACAGAAATTATCATAATCGTTTTTCTCACCACGATCATAATGTACGTAAATGTGTCCTGGCTTACTCCAGGAATTTGTCCAGTCATCATATTCATCCCCGCCATCAGGTGCAGTTGCGGCCGTTGTAGGCTCGCTTACGCCATCACGCGTAAAAGAAAAAGCACTAAAAGCACCTAATGCCAAAAAAACAGATAACGACAAAAGAAATCTTTTTGTTTTCATAATGTATATAATCTATTTGCACATTTATTATAAATAATCATTTATATAAAAACAATATGACAAGGCACGAAATGTTAAAAACGTATAAGAAACTAATAAAAAGACTACTTTAGGTAGCCTTCTTTAACGAGAAGTTCAATTACTTTTGCTTCTCTTTCAATCATTATTGGGTCTTTTGGTCCGTGTTCTGGCTTTCTATTTGCCTCTAAAACTTTTTTATAATCAACGTATTCTAATGTGAAATGTTCATCAGCTTCATATTGGTCTAAGTCTTGTTCAAAGACGCCATCTACAACATCTACGAAATAATAATAGTTATCTTGAATGAATGTATCGCAGTCAAAACGAACGCCTTTTTGAATTCTATGAACCATACCGTATTCCCTAATTGATTCAGGTTTAACGATTAATCCGGCTTCTTCTTTAGTTTCGCGGATTAATGCATCGATTTTAGTTTCACCTTCATCAATGCCACCACCAGGGAATTTATAGTAGTCATATTTAAGTGAATGCACCATAAATATCTTATTATTTTTAATAATTATGGAGCGTGCAGAAGGCCTTACGAAAACCTTGCCGCTAAGATCATAATTCTTAGCGTCTAATTCAAATAACATTCTCATAACAAAACTATTTTATATATTTAGCAACTATAATCAACAATTGTTTTATATCAATTGGCTTAGCTACGTGGTCATTCATACCTGCAGCGATACTTTGGTCTTTATCTTCTTGGAATGCATTAGCACTTAAAGCGATGATTGGAATGTTTGCGTCTGGGTACATTTCTCTAATTGCTTTAGTAGCCTCATAACCATTCATAATTGGCATTTGAATATCCATTAAAACAATATCGTAGTATGAGGATCCTTTTTCTTTTAAGTCCTCTACAGCAACACTACCATCATTAGCGTGTTCAACAACAAAGCCTTCATCTTCTAAGATTTCTCTAGTTATTTCTGCATTAAGCATATTATCTTCAACAAGAAGAACTTTTTTACCTTTGAAATCAACTTTGTGTTCTTCGACTTTCTCACTAACTGACACGATTTGTTGAGTAACAGGATCGAGATATTCTGCAGTACCTTGTTGTAATTTAAATGGTAATTCGATAACAAAAGTTGTGCCAACATCTTTCTTACTCTTGAAGAAAATAGTTCCACCTAACAAATCAACGAATGACTTAACAACAGTCATACCTAAACCAGTACCTTCAACACCACTTAGAGTTGTATTTGCTTCTCTAGTGAATTGTTCAAAGATATGTTTTTGGAATTCTTCAGACATACCAATACCATTATCTTCAACAGTATAACGATATCTGCCATATCCTTCTTCGCTGGATTCTACTTGCTCACAAGTTGCGACAACTTTACCACCGTTTGGTGTGTATTTAATTGCGTTAGAAATAATATTAACGAAGATTCTAATACAACGTACTAAATCGCAATAAACAAATCTGTTCTCGAGCTTTCCGAAAACAAACTTCAAGTCAATTTCTTTTGCTCTAGCAAGTTCTTGCATAGTATCTGAAATCGAAGCAAAACTATTTAAAACATCTACAGGTTTTTCTTCAACCTTAGCGTGACCTGATTCGATTCTACTAACTTCAAGAACGTTATTAATTAAGGAAACAAGCATGTTTCCAGATTGTTGCGTTTTTTGTAAACAATCTAACGTTCTTGCCTTATCATCAATATTCTTCATAGCCATGCTAGTAAAGCCAATAATAGCATTCATCGGTGTACGAATATCATGGGACATATTGAATAAGAAAGTAGTCTTAGCTTTGTTAGCGGCATCAGCTAATTCAAGAGCATCCTGCAGCTTCTTCTTTTGCTCGTTTTCTTTAGCTAAAACATCAGTAATATCTCTACTACAGACAACAAATTGATTTCCATCATCAGTAACTTTAATAAAGTCAAACGCTAAGAAAGTAGGTTTTCCTTTACTAACGTCTTTCATATTTACACTGAAAATAGACTTAGTCTTAAATTGTTCAAGGATATATTCAGGGCTAGTTTGTTTGAGACAGCGTTCTTTCTCTTTTGGATCGATACAGTATTTGATGTAAGCGCTTAAACTTTCGGAGAACTTCGAAATAGCAGCATCTTCATCTGTATATCTATATTCTTTGTCTAGCTTCCAGTTGTGAGCATAGTCTCTTGCGAGATCAACGAAATAAACAGTAGCGAAAGAATTAGTAACTTTTTCAAGAGTGATATGTTCTTCGTCAGTTTCTTTACGTTTTAAGATTTCGCTATAGATGATAGTTGCAACAGTCTTTGCACTATCGAGGTCTTTAATATTTCTATCAGGAACATCAAGACCAATAAATCCAGCAAGTTCACCGCCACTAATAATAGGAGCTAATACAACTTGCTTAAAACCATTGTCTTTAAAAATAGAGACTAGAGGAATTGCTTTGTCGGCATCTTTTTCTTTGCTGGTAACAACCACCTGACCATCTGATAAAACATCTAGCAACGGTTTGAATTCTTGTATTGGGATTTCGATATGTTGCAAAGATTCTTCTGTAACACCCTCAGCATCCCACTCATATGCAATATTAACGAATTCTTTCTTCTTAATAACCTCGCATACGCATGAGCGTCTGGCGCCATAGTACTCTGCAATTAAGCCTAAAAGTTTTGAAATGCTTTGATCAGAAGAAACATCTTTATTCATCAAATCAAATGCTTGTTGCAATAATTGCTCTTTTTTGATTTCTTCAAGACATTCAGCGAAGCCAATTATGACACAGTTTGCTCTTTCGTTCACTGCTTCGTTTTTCAAAACATCCATTTCAAACCAGGAATATGTATCACCCGTTCTCGATCTAAAACGAATCATAAATTTCTTAGTATTTTTAAGTTTTTCGCGAACAAAGTTGCCACCAAAGTCTTTAAATAACACACGGTCTTCTGGATGAACGAATGGGGACTCACCAAAGATTTTTAAACCATCAATACCTTTAATAGATCCATTCATGAACTCATCAACAACTGGCTTATATTCTTCATCAACCGAAGCAACTTTAACAATGCCTTCATCGATATTCGCAAAGAATAACATTTGGTACTCTTCTGCAAGACCACCAATGATAGTCATATCTTCTTCTAACTTTTGTTGCAAAATAGCGTTATCTCTAGCTTCAGCATCAAGGAATGAGAAACACATAGCAATCAATGCAGGTTCATTGGTTGATGCTTTTCTACTTAAAACCATTTCTTTAGTAGATGCCCATCTAGTTGCATTTGATGCACTAAGACTGAAGACGAAAGATGATTTATCTTGGTTAGCAAATTTTTGTTTTAAATAATCAACATTACCCATTTTATTAAAGTAATCTTGTTCGGGAGAATCTGCACCGAATCTTTCTGCTATTTCTTCCATTAAATCCTTATAAGCAACAACATCGCCTTTTTTAATTTTCAAAACAGCAGGGTTATCTTTAATAATGTGTACGTATCCTTCATCAACATCGATAGCATACATAGCGAAATAGTCGCCTTTAAGGTAATCAACAATGAGGCCTGTTAAGATTTCTTCATCTTTTTCAGTAATGCTCATTAAAACTTGGTTTTCATCAAATCTAAAAAATCTCATTTCATAGAAACGTTGTCCACCAGTTGATAAGTCTCTATATGAAAAGCTATATTCAGGAACTTCTGCTAATGTTTTTACCATATAAGGAATAGAGGTCATTTCCTTTACTTTCTTGGCGTCGTAATGAGTAACACATTCTTGGATGTATCTAGCAATTCCAACAGAATATTTTTCTTTATCGGAATAATCGTCTTTTCTTGGAGTGTTATTGTGAAGAGTTGTTCTAGTATCGTTTTCAGTGTCGATGATGAAAACAGCATCATTCCCAACCATGTTTTCAATTAATTGTGTACGAATTTTTGCTTCATTCGCTTTTCTTTTCATCATTTCTTCAGCATTGAAAACACCAACGATGATATGTTTTTTATCACTATTCTTATAAACAACTCTCATTCTCATCCAAACAGGAACATCGTTTACAATAATTCGATATGTAAGGTCAATGTGATCTTCTTTTTTAAGAGCATTTTTGATGTAATCCATAGTCATTGTTTTTCTAAATTCTTCAATATCGTCTGGATAACCTACTTTTTCAACGTTAAAATAACAGTCTTCAAAGAAGTTACTATTATTTACCAACCTATTAGTAATATTTTGTGAAGATGTTTTTCCTTTAACATAAGACTCATAATTTAAAGTTGCTAAATCAACGTCATAGAGCATTTCAAAATTATCGTGGAGCGCAAGAATTCTATCATTATTTTCCGCGATAACATTGCCTCTTGCTCTAGTTCTAATATTCTCTCTTTGTACAGAGCCACAAACTAAAGCAGCAAAGACGGAAACTGCAACGATAGAATAATCAAGTTGTGTGAAATTTAAAACAATAATTGCTGTCATCATCGGAACAAATGAAATGGCGACAATAATTGCAGCTTTTAAACCAATTTTCTTATGCAAATAGAACGCAACGATATCAGCGTAGATAATAAAAATGATATATGCGAAAACCGTTACTGGAGGAGTGGGCTCGTTATATGCATATGATGGATTAGTTGCTGATCGAAGAACAAAATATACAACAGAAGCTACAATTCCAATAATCGATACGTATTGAGGAACTGTAAACCACCACTTCGAACATTTTCCCTTTTCAATAACAAACTTGTTTCCAAAAATCGCTAATATCAAAAGACATACAGGGCGCATTACGAAAGTCATGAAGTTGAATATCCATAAAACCCAGTTAGGTGCTTGTATGAATTCAAATATAAGCGAAAGTGAATCTACTAAAAGCCAGAATATGGTTACAAACAGGAAAATTTTAACCCACTTTAAAGAATTTGTATTTTCATTATCAACATATTGCCCGACGAGCAATATTATAGTAAAAACAACACAAACGAGTTCAATCCAAGCAACTATAGGCATAATAAATACTAATTAATTCTATTTTTGCATATTAATTAATATTAAACAAACATATTTTTGTCATATTATTAAACGAAAGATTAACTTGTCAAAAAAAATCATTTTTATCAAAATAAAAAGGAAATTATGAGAGGGGCAATATTATGGATTCATTGAAGACGTTTGCAAGCGCCAAAATCAAAAAGATAATCGCGGCTGCTAGTTTAGGTATACAAACCTTATTTGCTATAATTTTTATTTTTTCTGGATACATAGATTATCAAGATGATAGTCATCCTTTGTATGGTGTCTATAATTCAAGCAATTTCCAAAATTCATCAATGATTGGAGAAATCATCGCAATTAGTATTGTGATAATTGTAGTCATTGTACTTTTGTGTATTCTTGGAGTAGGAATTTATAGAGCAATAGTAAGAAAGAAAATGCTTTACCAGCAATCTATTGTAGTTGGTTTATCATTTGCTTTACTTATTTTTGGTGCAATCAGTGGTTATATTTCAGTTCTTTTTCCAATTTTAATATTACTAGTTGCAGCACTTACGTTGGCTTATCTTATTTTCTTCTATCAAACAAATAAAGAAGAATCAAAGATTGAAAGCGAAAGAGCTAAAGATGGATACTTCCCTAGTCCTAAAGAAGCTAAAGAAGCTAAAGATATTAATCTTAGAGGTGGTGTTTTACCTACAATTATTTTAATTTTTGTTGGATTAGTAGCTACTTTCTTAGTCTTTGTCTTACCAGTTTGTAAATTCGATCGCCAACCAGTCTTTAAGCTATTTGACGTTTTCGGTTCTAGCAGAAACGAAATCATTTATCTCGAAGACTTTAGCGCAGATATTATCATTCCATTGATAGTTTTGATTTCATTTGCAATTTTCTTCTTTGCGTTCGTATGGCTCGTTTTAGACACATCAAAAGTATTAACTTATTCTAAAAACAATCCAGCAAAGTTTTATAAGTTAGCTAGAAAGAATTTATATTCTTCATTCGCTATTACTATTTGTTATTTCATTTTCTCTATTCTAATAGAGTTCGTTTTATTCAAGCAATTATCTTATCCAGACCTCACTGAAACATCTAACATTAGCTTTATCCCATTAATTGTTATGTCTGTTGTTATTATTGTTCAATCGATTTTAACAAGTCGTTATACAAAAGATGAAAGTAAAGTTACTCATAAGAGAAAAGTTAATAGATTAATTACTTTAGCTTTCACACTCGCATTTGTTGCACTACTTGTTGCTTCTGTCTTAACAGATATCCTTATTATCGAACCTTCAGGCAGTGGGTTTATTGTTGAAAAAATACCCACAGTTAATGGTCTTAAGATTTTAAAAGACGCAAAAGAAATTGATGCTGAAGCAGCATATTTACAATTGTTCGCTTTTGTTATTTATATTGTTCTTGTTGTCGCTGCGGTTATTGTTGTTTTAACAGTAAGCACGTTTATTAGAGGATCTAAATATTTCTATAAGACATCATTAATTTCTGTTATTACATGTTTCATGTGTGTTTTTGGAATCACATTATTCAGTAAATATTTCGCTATTGCACAAGAAGTTAATAAAGAATTAATTAGAAAAATTACACTCTTCTACTGTCAAGAAATATCTGGCCTTGATTTCGAAACAAAGATAAGCTCTCATACTGATATCTTCTTATTCGTTGGTCTTGGCTTATTTGGCTTGTTAGCAATCTTTAGACCATATTCACAACAAATCAAAGAAGAAGGCTTAGATGTCAACATCAATGATCTCGATGAACTTGGCGAAGCATTAAGTTCTGCTGGCGCCGGAGGCGGCGCTGGCGGAGGCGTTGGTCTTTCTAGAGAAGATGTCGCTGAAGGTAAGAGCAAAGACTTCGATGCATGTCCTGCATTCTCAGAAATTGATGGAGAAGAAGCAGAAATTAATCAAGATGTCGAAGAAAGAAGAAAAATGTTATTTAATAACCCTTCTTTACCATCATTAGTTAGATTTATTGTTGATTACGCTAGAGAATCTAGATTACACCTTTCCTATAAAGAAGAAGATATTGCACAATTCGTCGCAGGTCTTGGTTCTTCTAAGTTATCAATCCTTCAAGGTATGTCTGGTACTGGTAAAACTTCCTTACCTAAGATTTTCTCTGAAGCTATTTTAGGTAACGTTAACATTATTGAAGTTGAATCTTCTTGGAAAGATAAGAACGAACTTATTGGTTACTTCAACGAATTCTCAGGTAAATTCACTCCTAAGAAATTCACTCAATCCTTATATAGAGCAGCATTCTATGGTGATGTTATTACATTTATCGTTCTTGATGAAATGAACTTATCAAGAATTGAGTACTACTTCTCAGACTTCTTATCCTTAATGGAAAACGAACCTGATAAACGTGAAATTAAATTATTAAACGTTCAATTAAAGAACTTCAAAGGTGGTATGAACCAAGGTTATAAACAACTTAAGAGAGGCCATACATTAAAAGTTTCTCCAAATATTTGGTTTATTGGTACTGCTAACCGTGATGAATCTACATTCGAAATTTCAGATAAAGTTTACGACCGTGCTATGACCATGAACTTTATGAAACGTGCTCCTAAGATTGACACTTATAGTGACCCAATCGATCAACGTTTCTTAGATTACGAAACATTCAATGGCTTATTAGAAAAAGCATGTAACTCATTTAAATTCAACTGCTCTGAAGATCCAACTATTAAAGCTGTTGAAAGATTATTAGCACCATACAATATTTCATTCGGTAACCGTATCGAAAGACAAATTGAAAAATTCGTCTCAGTCTACTGTTCCTGTTTCGTAGATTCTGCAAAGATGGTACCAGTTGCTGTTGAAAAGATTTTATTCTCTAAAGTCGTTGCTAAACTCGAATTCAAGAGCGTTGAAAATAAAGAAGAACTCGCTCATAGTTTCGAAGAACTCGGCTTATTAGAATGTGCTTCATTCATTAACAAATTAAACGGAGACCTATAATATGGCAAACTCCAAAGGATATAAAGACTCAAAGAAATTTTTGAGTAAATATAACAATATTACATATCCTGAGTTTGATTATTATTCCGTTACTGAGTTAAATTTATTCTCATCAGTTGAAGATATTAACTTCAAAGATATTGGTGACAAGCTTTACGATATCGAAAAGATTTTGCCTGCTATTGGTAGAATCTTTGCTAAACCAATCATTCACTTAATCGATGAAGAGATTTTAGTCCCAGTTGAAGCTGTTAGATTGATTAATAATAAAACAATGAACTACGCTTCAAACCATTCTGAACACTGGGCTAATATCACTGATTCCGGCATTAGACCTAGAAAACTATTAACGAATAATTATCGTGATAACTACGCTATTTATGAAAACGTAGTGTTTTCTAGATGTGTTGACCATATCTTAAACTATACAAGGCACTACACTCGTATTATGTCTGATAT
Organism: Bacilli bacterium; assembly: GCA_017651565.1. Lineage (GTDB taxonomy): Bacteria > Bacillota_I > Bacilli_A > RFN20 > CAG-826 > RGIG9670. The sequence goes on from JAGCCQ010000049.1 coordinate 33,778, forward strand.
GATTTACACTAATAAGAAGTTAGAGATTGACTTATTAGAAAGAGAAAATCACATTTCTTATTATCTTGCTTTAGGTAAATTAGAAACTGGCTATCTTCGTGGCTTTTCAGACTATATAGATATCACTTTAAAGCTTCTTTCTAGATTAGAATTTATTAATTCTTTCTTAACAGCAAGACTTAGAAGACCTGTATATGCAAAAGCTCATAAAGTAAAAGGCAAAGTTAAATTAAGAAGAACAAACATCTTAGCAATGCACAAAGATTATAAGCAAATCTATAAGTATATGAAGGGTGTTTACACAGGCACTCTTGAAACATTTGAAGAAGTTATTGACCCAACAGATTATTTATATTTCTGCAAATATATTACTTTATTCGCGATTGGTCACTTCAACTTACAAATGGATAAAAATAAGATAATTGATTTTAAGAAGCTAAATCTTGATTTCAAATTTAAAGAATATCATTTAAATCTTTCTGACACCACTATTGATGGACATCCAGCAATGTTATTAACTCTTAAAGAAGAAAAAGAATATAAGATTGCGTTAATTCCAAGTGTTGAAAAAATTACATTTAATTCTCCAGAAGGAATTGAATGTTTCATTCTTTCTCCGAACTTAGATACAGAAGATGTATTTGTCTCTATCAATAACATTGATTCATTTAGACGTATTCAACAGTTATTATTGAAAGGTTTGATTTATTCCTCAGAAGTTATGGATACTTGTCCATTCTGCGGCAATCAAATGGAAAAAGAAGACAATCTTTATTACTGCAGTAAATGTAGAACAGAAATTAGAAAAGAACACTGCGCTACATTTAATAAGGATTATTACGTCACTACTATTAGAAACTTCAGAGTTAAGAAAGATAAACTTAGAAAGATTAAAGATAGACTTCTACAAAGACGTATTAATGAAGGCATCTTGCACTTCAGAAACATCACTAAGATGACTACTGATTTAGCATTTATCTGTCCTTACTGTAATAAAGCAAAAACTAGTAAATAAAAGACTCCGTTTTCACTCGGAGTCTTTATTCTTATATAAAGATTTTATTTCTTTTTAATTTTGCCTTTTTGAGCGCCCTTAGAGGCGTGAACTAATACTGAACCGCCTTGATTAGCCGCCATCTTTTTAGTGTACTCTAGGGCTTCTTTTTGAGTATCGAATAGTTTAATAGCTTTCTCCCCACCAGCGTATTTTACTTGCCACTTGCCATCTTCCGCACGTTTAGCAACATGGTAGTTACGATAATCTACTACCTTTTTCTCTTCTTTCTTTTCTGGTGCTGCTTTCTTTGCAGCTGGTTTTTCTGGTTTTTTAGCTGCCATAATCTCTACCTCTTTATTTTATTATAAGTATCACTTTTTTAAGAAAATCAAAGGCAAAAAATAGAAAAAGAATTCTAAATAGAATCCTTTTTAAAAAAGGTGACAAACTATAATGGTCTATCACCTTTGCATGACAATTATTTGTTCAATTAATAACTAGGGAAATCATCCATAGAGCTAATTGAAATGGAAACTTCGCCACCATATGAATCAATTACAACCCAGAATGAAGCTCCTTCACGAACATATGCTGTAGAGTATCCTCCCCAAACTGCTTGAGCTGTAAAGCCAGCATCAATTAAAGCCTCAATATATTCTGCGGCGTAACTATCAGCCTCTTCATTACTAGCAAATTTAATGTAAATGCTAATTTGACCAAATCCATCATAATAAGAAAATTCCGCATTATCAGCGCCTAATGTAGGAAGGACTCCTTCAGCATCAGGATATGCACTTTTGACTATGTCAATTGGGAACCCACTTGGAGCAGCGCCTCCTTTTGCTTCAATAGTAATCATGAAGCCTCTTGAGAAAGTTTGAATAGCGACTGAAAAATGTTCGTTTGGAGAATTATAAACTTCTACGCCGTATAAGGATTGATCAAATTCAAAGCCAGCATCATTAGCTAACTGATCAATATAATCTCCCATTGTGTCTTCCTTATCACTACACCATACATAGATATCAATAGTGTTACCATTAACTTCTGAAGTAATATCTTCATAATCTCCATTAAATTCAGGAAGTTCATCTGTAATATTATATGCGGCAAACAAAGCATCAATAGCATCTGCTGGCCATAAAGATTGGTTAGTTTTTTCAACTGGCCACATATCAATAATCATATGTGTGCCTCGATAGTTCCATGCACTTACATAATAGTCTTCATCTGGGGAACGGAATACGTTATCGCCATAAGAATCTTCACCCATGTATGTAAATCCTTCTAAAGAATTTTCATATGCAGTAATTTCGTTATCAATATTTGCTCCAGTTGGCATAACAATCTGAACTTGTACTTGATCAGCACTATTGCCTTCGCTTACTGTATATTGAACGCCACCAACATATGCAGGAAGAATATCATCTGAGCCATCAAAGTATTCACTAATAAATCTTTGAATTCTATTAGTTGGCCAAGTTGCTTGTGGTGCAGCTTTAAATTCAATTGTGAAACTACCGGATGTGCCAACATAAACTTTAACTAAAATTTGTCCTAAAGGAGAAAGATAAGTGCCACTATTTTCGTTATAAACATAACCAAGTTCAACTAATTTAGCACAATATGCATCTGCGCTTTCTTGATCATCACTTGTTTTAGGAATTTGAACAACAACAGCTGTGCCATATAAATCGTTCAAAATTGAGAATCCACTATTTTCGCCTTCGTAAATAGGAAGTTTTTCAATAATATCAGAACCTAATATAGTTGCGACTTCTGAAGAAGGGAAATTTGAAGTAGGAATATCGTCTAATTTAGCATAGAAAGTGATTTCAATAGATTTGTTATCGCTATCGAATCTAAGTTCTAATCTTTGGAATCCTACATCACCAATTTGATATTTAGCATTATAGAAAGTATCTGAACCAGAAACTATCCATGAAGCTTTTCTTAAAGTAGAAACATAATCTATTAAATTACCAGCTGCTGCATTATATACGTATAATTTCGCATAGACCATTTCAACACGGCCTCTTTGGAAGTAATCATCATTACCCTTTGCTTCGATGAATTGATAAGTAGCACCTTCAAAGTCTAACGATGGAACAGCAACATGATTTGTGGTGTATTTAGTATAGAATCCTTCAATAAGAGCAGAGTTCCATGCTTTAAGAGTAGCAAAACAAATATCTAAATCTCCAAATTTTTCAACATATGAATAATAAATCATAAATCTTCCATCTGGAGAGACAGCAGATTGATATCCAGTTTCTTCATCAACACCAGTAGATAAATCCCAACCTGCAGCGGTTAAAATTGCCGTATAATCTTCTTCTGCAGTATCAGAATCAACATAACAATAGATTGCGAAATCATCTTCATTAATTTCGTAGTAGTCTGCATCGAATGCTGGAACGACAACGTCTGATGAGAAAGCTTCATATGCTATATATGCACCGAAATCACTTGGGAATGAATAGTAATATGGATCATAAGCCATCAAAATAAATTCACTATTATTATCTAATCCAAACAAAATTCTTATAAATCTATCTCCATCGGCTGTTGGAACTGCGCCTTCGTATTCGAAACTATCTTTGCTTATTTTTACAAAGCCACACATTTCAAGCATTTTTCCGTAATTAAATAAATCAATATAGGAAAATTCACCGCCTTCAATATAGAGTGCTTCTTCATCAGCATAATAAGCTACTGCTGATTCTTCAAAACCAGTATATGGCAAATAAAGACCATACAAATGTGCCTTCATTAAAGCAATTTCATCATCTGTCCAAGCTGTTTTTGGAGCTTTACTAACTTCAACATCAAAAGTTAATTCATTTCCATCAACAGTTACAGTAATAGTAACTTTGCCTATATCATTTAGAGCTGTTCCGTTTTCTACGCTAACAGTATATTCTGTAATTTCATCTTTGCTTTCATCAGAGTAGTTCTTGTAAACTTTTAAACCAGTTAAATCAAGGACTTCACCTTGAACATATGCAGATTTAACAGCTGTTGCATCTACTGAATAACCAGTAGCGGAAGCAACGTTAACTTTGAAAGGTTTTGCAAAGTTTTCATAAGAAACCGTTACAGTTACTTCACCAGCATCATTTAAAACTGCTCCGTTAGCAGGATTGGTTGTGAATGTAGTAACATCTTTTTCTGTATTATCGTCATATTTTGCTTTAACAACTAAACCAGTTAAGTCTAATGTTTGGCCGACTCTATAGTTAGCTTTTACAGCATCTGCATTAATAACGATGTCAGTGATTTGTGCTTCTTGAGTTCCAGTGTTACCTGTTTCATCAGTATTACCAGTTTCGCCGGTATTGCCTGTTTCACCTGTGTCACCTGTTTCACCTGTGTTACCTGTTTCACCAGTATTTCCGGTTTCACCTGTGTTCCCAGTTTCGCCGGTATTGCCTGTTTCACCTGTGTTTCCAGTTTCACCGGTATTACCTGTATTAGAATTGTTGCCATTATCGTTAACGATTATGTTATCAGTAGGTGTTGGTTTATCTTTTTCGCATGCAACACCCATTCCAATAGTCATAGCGCTAAGGAGTAATGCTTTTAATAATTTCTTCATTATTAATCCCCTTTCTCACTTTACCTTAATAAAGTAATTTTAATAAAAACATACACTCATGCGCATATAAAATCAACTAAAAAGCAAAATATATGAGACTTTTTCCGATAATTGTTCACTTTATGCGCTGATAATTTTAAGGTTTTTCATTTTTAATGCCTTTATATTGTTTTTAATGAAAAAAATAAATATGATTTATAGGTGCATATAAGCGCGGGAAAGGGAACAAATTATGAAAAAAACATTCATAAAATCAATACTTGTTGGGTTGATTACTCTTGGAATGTTAACTGGATGTAAAGACGAAGTTACTCCAATTGAAGTTAAAACACCAAGTGGCGAAACTGGAAGTGTTACTCCAACCGAGAACACTGGCGAAACTGGAAATACTGGTGAAACTGGGAATACCGGAGAAACAGGCAATACTGGTGAAACTGGGAATACCGGGGAATCAGGAAACGTTACAACTCCAGAAATTCCAACTTTAACAGGTATTAATTTAGACACAACAAATGTAAAAAATGCATATGTTGAAGGGGAAACATTAGATTTAAAAAATTTAGTGGTTACTGCTAGTTACAGTGATAACACTAATAAAACAATTACAGACTACACTACTAGTCCTGCTAATGGTTCAACATTAAGTGAAGCAGGCGAAGTTACTATTACTGTTTCATACAATAACTTAACAAAAACTTTTAAAGTTAATGTTATTAGCGTTACAGGATATTCTCTTGATACAACTGGTGTAAAAACTACTTATGATCAAGGAGAACTTTTTAGTTCCGAAGGTTTAAAGGTCTACAAAAACTATTCTGACAACACAAAAGAAGAAGTTACAGACTATACAATTAGCCCTACTAACAGTTCGCTTCTTAATACATTTGGTAAAATTACTGTTACTGTAACTGTTGCTGGAACCACATTAACATTCGATATCAAAGTTAAAAAAACAGCATGGACTGAAGAAGAAGCTAAACTTATGGCAGACAATTTACATGGAGAAGTCTTGCCATACACTGGTTATGAAGAGTCTAGCGTTTTTTATAATACTGAATATAAAACACTTGTCATTTATGGTGGCGCTGCGACAGAAGAAGTAATGAGAAGCTATGTAAGCGCATTATCATTTAATGCTTATGTTTTAATTAGTTCAACAGAATTACTCTTTAGAAAACTTATTACAACCGAAAGCGGTAAACGTTACGTTACTGTTAATATTACTAGTTATGAAGGTACATTAATGATTATGGCAAGCGATCCATATCGTTATGAATTCCCAACTGATTTTGCTGCATATGTTGCATCAACTTATTTCAAGTCTAGAGATGTCTTACCAGGTTTCCAAGCTAATTATTTCGAATTCTTAGAAAGCGATACTGCTGTTGCTATTATTGGCTATATGGATTCCACTATTGATGATTGTGGATATAGCGCAATTTTGGCTACTGCAGGTTGGTCAGTACAAAGTGTTAAATATAATGGCATGTATGTTGCTGTCTCTCCAGACAAATCATATATGGTTTCTTATATCTATAACGAATCAGCTGGAGCTTTCTTAATTATTTATTCTCCAGTATCTATATTCTGGGATGAAGATGTTATTAAGGCATTCTTTACAAAATATAATGGCTCTTATGTTGATTTACCTGCATTTAATGTAACAGGTGCAACATACTATTTTGAAGAAGCAGAAACAAATCAATATTTCTATGAAAAAGGCGATATTGATATGGTCGTTGGTTTCATGAAAGTTTATGGTGCAACTTCTCAAGATGCAGCAAACTACATGACAGCATTAAAACAAGCTGGATTCAAAGTTTTAACTTCTAATAATGCATACTCCGCTACAAAAGCAGTTGAAGGTAAAGGTTTATTTAGATTAGATTACTCGTACTACGAAAAAGAGTCTCTAATTACATTTATTTTCTATATCTACCTAGAACCATTCCCAACCACCGAATTCCCTCAAGATGACATTAACGAATTATTAGGTGGTTACCTTGTTGATAAAATTCCTGGTTATGAAGGCGAAACAACAGGTTTCCAATTAAATAACGACTCATATGGTACATATATTGTTGTAGAAGTACCACAAGGTACAGAATTAGAAGCTATTGAAGCATATAAAGCAACTCTTTTAGCTAATGGCTATTACAAAGAATCAGAAGAAAGTTCTCAATATTTTAGTGAAAACCACGAAATCTTTGTAAATATGGAAAAAGATTCAGGATCTTTCAAAATTGTTTTTAATAGAGCACCGTACTTATCATGGCCAGGCACACAAATCGCCGCTTTCTTAGGCGATGATGTTACTGATACACTTCCTTCATTTACTGATGCTGACGCAGATGAATTCGATTTTGAAGTCGGTGATAATGAGTTAAATCTCACTATTTCTTATTACTATGAAGAAGATGAAAATGGTGACGAAATCGAATATGACGCTGAAGAAATCGCTAATGAATATGTTGATTCATTGAAACAAAATGGTTTTGTAAAAGCTTTTGAAGATGAAAATGGATATGAATATTACGTTTCTAAAAATCTACAAATTGTTGTCATGGTTGATTATGATGCTGTCTGGTCTGAAATCTATGTTTATATCGTTACTCTAGATGCTTTAACAGGTAATGACTGGCCAAATTACTATGTCACTGGTTTCTTAAGCATTCACAATTACACTGATGAACTTCCTGCTTATGAAGATGAATTTGTTTCTACTGACGTAACTGTTACATTAAGCACATTAACAATTAATGTTCGTTTAGAAACAACTGATATTGATGAAATTGTCGAAGCAACAGATGCTTATATCACCACATTAGAAGAAGCTGGTTTCGAATATTTTGAGGAAATGGGTGAAGGTAGATGTAAAAGATATCTCTCACCAAACAATCAATATGAAGTGTCTGTAATGTGGCAACCTGATGGTTTCACAGTACAAATCGATGAAATTGCTAACGAGAGTAAAGTAACTACTACTTTCCCGACTGAAGAACTATATCAAGCACATACTAATTTAAAAGATGTTCTTCCAATTGTTGTTGATGGTGAAGCTACATTTGAAACTACTATTCAAAGTGAATGGGTTGAAATCTTTGTTATGTATAAAGATGTTACTTTAATTCCAACAGCTATGCAATCTTACGAAGACGCTTTAGTAAATGCCGGCTTCACACCACAAGAGAATACTGCTGGATATGATGTTGTTTATTTCTCACCAGATAATACATACTATGTTGTTGTAACTGACTGGTCAGATTTCGAAAAACCTGGATTTGATATAGAAATCTATTTTATGTAATTAAAAACTTTTATAACCTTAAAAACGGGTACCTCTTGAATTTTAAAGAGACATCCGTTTTTTTATTTTGCTTTTATATTCAAACTAGCATTGCGAAATCTATTTATTTTTGTATTTTTCGAACCTGAAAATATTTTTTTGAATTTTCTTGAATTAATTAGAACACAATCATATAATTGAAGCATGAAGGAGGTAAAAATGTGAATATAAAATGGTTTAGTTCTAAAGAAAAAACTGGTTCTGCATCCTTTTATAACACTAACATTACTTTAAATACTGTTGCATCTGTTCCATTCGAATATGCATACAGGGTTCAAGTAGGAATAGATGAATTAAATAATGTTGTAATTCAGCCATTACCGAAAGATAAGGTATTGCGAGGCGATCTAGATGAGTACACAATTTATAAAATCGCTATTAAAAATACCTATTCAAGAATTTCATCTACAAGCCTAATGAAGAAAATTGGGGAGGCATTAGGAATTGAATTTAATGAAATTCCTATTAAATTCGAGACTTGTTGGGATGATAATGAAAATATACTTATCATCAAAACATAGAAAGGAGTTAGTAAAGAATGTTAGAGTACATGTGGGTAGTTTGGCTTGTTGTCTTTGTATTAGCTCTTATGATTGAAACATTGAGCTCTGAATTAGTCTCAGTTTGGTTTGCAGCTGGTGCATTGATAGCATTAATTGTTTCATTTATTCCACAAACAACTTGGTGGATTCAACTTGTTATCTTTGCAGTAATCAGTGTTGCATCATTGGTTTGCTTAAGACCTATTATTCATAGAGCACTTAAACGAACAGTTGTTTCTTCCAATGTTGATGAACTTATTCATAAAAAAGGAAGAATGACAAAAGGCTGTGATGAATTCAATCACGGCGAAGTTAAAATCGGTGGAGTTTTATGGACTGCATACGCTAGTGATGAAAAAACACCAATCGATGCTGGAGCTGTTGTAGAAGTCCTAGCAATCGAAGGCAACAAATTAGTTGTCAAAGAAATTAAAAGTAATTAGGAGGGAATTATTATGTTAGATAGATTACAAGCAGGCTTGCTTATGGCAGCTAAGTCATCCGATGGATTAGCAGGATGGCAAATCGCATTGATTGTCATATCAATTGTACTTATTATCATTTTATTAGTCTTTATTTCAGGTATTCGTGTTGTTAAACAAACTGAAAAATATGTCATCGAAAGACTTGGTGGATATCATTCCACATGGGGAACAGGTATTAAGATGCTCATTCCATTCATTGATAGAGTCGCCTATAAGATTTCAATGAAAGAACAAGTTCACGATTTCCCACCACAACCAGTTATTACTAAAGATAACGTTACAATGCAAATCGACACTATCGTTTTCTTCCAAGTAACAGATCCAAAGTTATACGCGTATGGTGTTGAAAATCCTATTAACGCTATTGAAAACTTATCATCCACTACATTACGTAACATTATTGGTGAACTCGATTTAGATGAAACATTAACATCTAGAGATCTTATCAATACAAAGATGAGAGCTATCTTAGACGAAGCAACAGACCCTTGGGGAATTAAAGTTAACCGTGTTGAAGTTAAGAATATTCTCCCACCAAAAGATATCCGTGAAGCTATGGAAAGACAAATGAGAGCTGAACGTGAAAAGAGAGAAAAAGTTCTTCTCGCTGAAGGTCAAAAGCAATCCGCAATCCTTATTGCTGAAGGTAATAAAGAATCATTAATCTTAAATGCTGAAGCTGAAAAACAAGCAGCTATTAAGAAAGCAGAAGCTGAAGCTGAAGCAATTCGTCAAGTTAAGCACGCAGAAGCTGAAGGTATCATTAAACTCAGAGAAGCTGAAGCAAAAGGTATCGAAATGCTTAAGAATGCTAACCCAGACGAAAAAGTTCTCAAACTTAAATCCTATGAAGCTCTTACTAAAGTCGCTGATGGTCAAGCAACAAAGTTAATTATTCCAAGCGAATTAACAAACGTTGCTTCCGTAGTCTCCACTATTAAAGAAACTTTAAAAGATTCTAAGAAATAATCTAGAACTTTTAACGAGGGGATTCATCAAAATACACCTACAGGTAGAACCTAAAGGTGTATTTTTCTTTTTTAAAATTATATGCGGACAAATATATACAGTATTCTCTCGGCAAGTCAATCATACCATCCAATGTATGTTTCTACGAAAAATCCTTTATCCTCTCTATTGGAAAATCGAAAATTAAATAGAATATGAACAAGAATAAACTATTTCAACAGACCTGATAAAATAGCATGTAGTGGTATCAAACTTTTCAAGACGAATGCTAAAATAATGTGCCTGTTCTGGAGTAGGTACATCGATAACTGTTGTTTTTTCATCAAAATTCTTTAAAGCAGCAACCATATTTCCTGAGTCATAAACATCATTGGAGTCAATTGTGCTGCCAACGCAAAAATACATACGATAAGCATATCTAGCAGACCAGGTAATAGAGATTCTACTTATTGATTGAATTGGAGTCTCTGTTTTAAAAGTGCCTCCTGCAGAAGCATTAGATAGTTTGGATAAATATTCGTTATCATATTTTAGATAACCATTTACACTAGTAACAATTTCATTATTGTGTTTAGTAATTGGATTTCTATGATTAGCATCAAAAACCAATGTTTCATCAGCAATATTATTTGATCCTGTATTCGCAAAAACAAATGATGAAAGGTGGTTGTTAACACACAGTAAAGAAACAGAAATCATACTAATGATTGAAGCAGAAGTTAATAATATTATTTTCTTTTTCATATTAAAATTTTAGCATACAAAAAAATAATATAAATATTTAAAAAATTTTTATAAATAATTGAGGATATTTATCAAATTTCAACTAAAAAAGCCCAATAAATTACCACTTAATGGTCATTTAGGGCGTTTATTCAATTGGTGGACCTGAAGGGACTCGAACCCTCTACCTCTTCCATGCCATGGAAGCGCTCTCCCAGGTGAGCTACAGGCCCAGTGAGAAGATTATATAAAATATATAACCTTTATTACAATCTTTTATTTAGCTTTTAATTCCAAGACTATTTTTTCGAAATCTTTATATTTCCACACTTGAGGGCAAGGATATATAGGGTTAGCTTCTTTGATAGCCCATTTAACAATTGTATCTATATCTTCATCGCGAATTTGTTCGAAACTAGTTCTAATATTCATTTCTTTATTAGTTTCTTCAATCCAATCGATGAATTTATTAGCTTTTTCACTATCATCTTTACCTTCGATACCCACTATAACTGCTAATTTAGTTAATCTCTTGTATGCAGACTTACCATACTTTCTCATGACTTTAGGTAAGATCACCGACATAGCTTCGCCATGGCTAATATGATATAAACCACCTAATGTATGTCCAATAGCGTGTACATATCCAACACTACCTCTAGAGAAGGCTCTTCCTGCATACATTGCAGCAAGTTGCATATTCTTTCTTGCTTCTAAGTTATGTCCATCATGGAAAACAGTAAGAATATTATCATGAATTAATTTAATTGCTTTTTCAGCTAATTCATTTTCAAGTTTTGTGCAATATGTATGGTTTGTATATGCTTCAACTGCATGACATAAAGCATCCATTCCAGTTGTTGCAGTCATAAATGGAGGAAGTCCTTCAGTTAATCTAGGCTCTAGGATAGCTCTTCTAGGCATAAGTACTGGATCACATATTGGAATCTTATGATTCTTCTTTTCATCAGTAATAACTGCTGCTAATGTAGCTTCACTACCAGTACCTGCAGTTGTAGGAACAGCATATAACATAGGAATCTTTTTTCTTACTGAGAATAAACCTAAGAACTTTCTAATATCTTTTTTAGGTCTAGCTGCCTTAGCACCAATTGTTTTAGCAGTATCCATAGGAGAACCACCACCAACAGCGACTATACAATCACAGTTTTCACTCTTATAAACTTCATAACCATTCATAACATTTTCACATGTTGGGTTTGGTTGAACGTCAGAAAACACCGCAAATGGCATGTTTAAGTCTTTTAATTTATCCATTAAGGGATTTACTAGTCCTAACTTCATTAAGCTGTTATCGGTGACAATTAATGGCTTTTTTAGGCCATCTTCCTTAATTAAGTCAGGTATAGAAATAAAACTTCCTTCTCCTGATACAACTTTTGCTTTAGGAAAACGGAAAAAATAATAGCCAATCTTTACAAAAAATTGAACTAGTCTACATAAAAATTTGTTTTGCATATAATTCGTATTATTCAGTTAAGCCTAGTTTGATGACTGAATAACTGCTCCTTTCTAGGCTATAATTTTTAAATGCTGTGTACCTGTATTGCATATTTGCCACTTGATGGCTCGGGGGATTTTCAGGACACGGCTTTTTACTACCA
>JAGCCQ010000050.1 GCA_017651565.1 Bacilli bacterium
CTTTTTTTTTTTCGTATAATAGTAATAGGAGGTATATATGCTAGAAGAACTTTATAATAGATTAAAAAACATAAAAGAAAAGAGCCCTGTATTACTTATTGAAAAAGCTGCCATTTTGTTTAAAGAGAACTATAGTAAAGATATATTTAGAGTGGAGAACCAGCAGGAATTAAAAGATGTTGTTGAGAACTTTACTAATAATAACTATGGTGGTGTTTTAGTTATAGAAGATCTTTCTCTAGTTTATGATTTATCTGTCTTATTAAAGTTTTTAGAAGAGAGCAATATACCTATAATACTTTTAGCATTAAAAGATTGTGATAGATTAAGTGGAACTCTACTTTCTAGAGTTAAGACTTGTATAAAGATACCCTTTGTAAGCCCAACCTCTAATTTATTATCGGCAAGAGAGTCACTTGATTTGTGGTCTATAGAACAAAATAAGGGAGAGCAGGATAGATTTTTCGCACAAGAAAGTCCAGAGTTATATTATTTAAAGTTAAAATCAACTAGGTTTAAGTGTAATACAAAGATTGTTGAGTTATTATCAGGAGGTAATAGATGATTATTATTAGAAAAGAAGTTAAGTGCGATGTTAATATCTTAAAGTTTATGTATCCAACATTTGAGATAATAGATAATGATATACCGTTGTTTCCAGAAAGACCTGCAATTTATATTGGATCAACACAAAATAGAGACCTTTTTATAAAGACTTATGAAAAAGCTGATATAGATTATATTGTTGTTTCAAATACATCTAGCATTGATCTAACTGATAGAAGACAGTTAGTACAGGTAAGTTTTGAAAAGTGGAATAGGTTTGTACCACAATATCTAGTTGGTTGTGGTAGAGAGAAGAAAAGAGGAAAAGGAATAGATTATGGTTTTATAGATGAGTTAGACTATGAAGACTTCCTATGGGTATTTAAGCACCATTGGGTTACAGGTAAATGGGTTATAAAGAAACTACCAGACGAGAATACTTTTTTGGAGTTGATTGAATTAATAAACCAATCAAAGATAGATTTTATAAAAAGATTTTTTGAAGTTGTTAACGATACAAGACCTTATAGAATAGAGAGTAGTTTAATGACTTTTTTATTAAGAGCAAAATATAAAAACTATAAAGGTTTAACTAGTCCAAAGTATAAGTTTACAATTAAAAAGTTTGAGGGAAAGCCTGTAGATAAGTCTTTAAATGCACTATATAACTCATTAGACACTAGCATAGATAATTATACTTTGAGGCTTTTGTATCTATTTGTAAATATACTAGACACTATTAGATCATAAAAATAGCCAAAATCTGTCAAGTTTTTATTTATTATTATAGAGAGATATTTAGGAGGAGCGATTATGGTAGTATTTAGAGTAAAGTCTTCCACTGATATTAAGAAACTTGGTGGAGCCATTTTTACTAATATAAAGAACTGTAATGAGATTGAACTGTCTTGTCTTGGTGCAGGAAGTTTAAATCAAGCAGTTAAAAGTATAATTATTGCAAAATCTTTCGCAGCTCCTGTTGGAATAAACCTAGTTGTTGATCCTAGTTTTGACTTAACAGAAGTTGACGAACAAGAGAAAACATTAATTAAGTTAATTGTTAAAAAGATATAGGAGGGTTTATGAGATTAATTAATAAAAGTTTAACTGAAAGTTTATATACTAACCTTAAAGTTAGTAAAAATAAAAAAACTTTAAAAGAAGGATCTTTTGGAGAAGAAGTTGGTTTTATGTGGGACGCTGATGTTGACGCTATGAAACTAGACTTCGCAAAGCGAATCTGCTCTTATCTAGGAATTAAAGATGATGACGCAGAGTATTTTAAGTTTAATACTTTTGAACTTCATAGAGGTACAAGTTGGGTGGATAGTAACCCTTGGATGGCTGTTGAAATTGAACTTCCTTATTATATTGTTTTATCTATAATTGAGGCTAATGCAAGAATATGTCCTTTGGCTAATAAATTAAACCGAAGTGATTATTTAAACTATTGGTCTGATGGTGGAATAGATATAGGAAGAACAAGTGGAACCAAATCATTTAAAGAGGTTTATGCTTATTTTGATTTTGAGGAGAGCCTTTCTTCTTATGATAAGAGTATTACCGATGAAGAAGTTAAGTTTATGGATAAGAACCTAGAGGAAGAAGAGGAAAAACTAGGTAAGTATGTAGCAGATGTTATAAAAGAACACTATGACGAGTTACTAGATATTATGCTAGATAATGAGTTTATAGACGAGGAAGAATTAGAAGAGTCAGAAAAAATTACTAATACAAACAATGATTTTTATTGTGAGTATTGTTGTAATATCTTCAGTGGAGAAATGAAGGAAGACGGAAGTATGCCTGATTGTCCTAGATGTGCTAATAGAAGAGCGTATGACACTGATATAAATATGACAGATGAAGAAAGAAATAAACCAGCTAATGCCGATGTGCGTTTACTAAAAGATGGAGATATAGGTTTATTTGATGGAAATACTGTTCTAGACGAATTAGGTAGTGATTATGAAGGAGTACTTGCTATGTATGACCTTCTTGGATATGACATAGAAGACGAGTTTATTTGGGAAGATATAGTTGATGACGCAGATAGTGAAAAACTTTATATAAAAAATGGAGACTTCTATTTAGATAAAGATGGAAAAACTGTTGTTTATAAAGGAAGAGACTCTGCAAACTTCCCTATTGTTTCTATTGTTAAGGGAAATAAGATAAAAGAAAGTATGTCATTAAAAGAAGAAGTAAATAATGAAATTGATAGTCACATTGAAAGTTTTAGAGGACCAGATCATAGTGGTTACTTTGATATGGACTTGTATGCTATAACTGTAAGAAGTGACTCAAAAGAAAGATACTTCTGGGCTTATTATAATTTCTCTGGTAAGCCAACAGTATATCCAGGTTATAACCCAAGTCCAGAAGAAAAGAAGTTATTAAAACAAATGACAGGTGCAGAGGACTTTGAAGCAGGGTTAGATATTCTAGCAAATTATATAGATAAAAATCTAGATAGATTATTAAAAGAAAAAAATAAAAAAGGTATCTTTGATGTTTCATCTATGGAAGAATTAGACGAAGGATCCTTTGATGATTTAGACGCAGAGTATGGAAGTGTTGAAGAAGAAAACGGAAAGAAGTACTATGTTGCTGGTAGTACTCAACAAGGTTATTGTTATAAAAGTGTAGCAACATATAAGAATAGTCCAGACGAAGTTTGCTATATTAGTGAGAGTGCCTTTGATGATAATAATGCAGTTGACGGAAAACTTCCACTAGACTATGTTGAAAAGAATAAAAATAAGTTAATTGAGGTTGGTAGTGTATCAACACACAATTCAATTCTTGAAGAAGTTAGAAGTGCTCTTGTTTTTGATAACTATAACTATACAGATAATTCTGGGAAAGTTATTGAAGCAAAAGATTTTGATAATGAACTTATTGAGATGTTGGCTTTAGAAGCTTTTGAAATAGTTGATTGGCAAGGTACAGGATCATTTATTGGAGAACAAGATTATAAAGAAACTATTGAAGAGTATTATAGTCATAAACTTAATGAGAGTGTTACTGTTAAAAAACATAAAAGGTTAAGAGAGTCAGCATTACCAGACGGAGTTGAAGTTACAGAAGATGGTTATCTTGTTGTAAAAGATTTTATTTATTACTTTATAGTTGGTGTTGCAAAAATACCAATGTATAGTGATGAAGACGATAGTGAAGGTTGGGTTGAAACAGATTTTAATATACCTTTTAAAGTTAAAGACGAAAACTATGGAGTATTACCTTCTTTAGAAATGGCTGTTGAGTATGTTAAGTCCTATGTAGAGTCTGGAATACCAGGAACTTGTGGTGTTGTTGTTGAGTGTAAGACACCTGATTATGTAAGTGAAATGGACGCTGACGATAAGGATAGAAATATTTACAATGGTTTTGCCGAGTGGGTAGATCCTTATGATATATATCATTATAAAGATAGTGACGGAAAAGTAGTTTATAGTGCTTATACAGACGAAAACAGTAACTTAATTGAAACAACGAAGGATACATCAACTGATAAAGTATCAATATCTTATAGTCCTAGTCCTGAAGTTTATGCAAATCTAATGGGGCTTAAATCTTTTGTAGAAGATAAGAGTAATAGAGAGTTATTCAAGTCAGATGGTATAGATGAAGAAGTAATTGATCTTGTTAATAATATTGTTAAGGGTTTAAAAAGTTTTAAGTTTAAATCTAAAAATGACTTTGTATCTTCTTTAGAACATATAAATAGTTTTATTGATGAAACAAAAGAATATTTTTACGATGGTATTGATATAGATATAAAAGAGTATGTTAATTCTGTAATAGAGTCTGCTAAAAAAGGTATAAAGGAGTCTTTTAATACCAAGGCTTTGCGTAGGGTTTTAAAAGAAACAACAGATGAAGAAATAAATAAATTAAAAGTTGAACTTAAGAATAGAGCAGAAGATTTATATCACGATGGAGATATAAGTTTTGAATTAGATGAAAAAGATCTAGATCGTTTGGCTTATAAAATAAAACTTGGTGGTTTCTTTATATCTAATAATATATTTACTGACAATAATGATGAATATGAGTGGCAACAGATAAATGATTTCTTGGACGATAGTATCCGTGATTATGCAGGGGAGAAAAGTATAAGAGATAAGTACAAAGATTTAAGTGACCTATCAACAACAAAAGACTTTAAACAATTAGCAGATAGTTTAGACGATGAGACACTAAAAAATATTCAAAAAGTATTAGCACATTACATAGATTATACAGATAAAAATGATGACGGTGTTAAAGATATTATCGGAGAGTATACTACTCAATTTGGTAATGACTATGTAATTGATTGGTATGAAGGTTTAATGAGTACTAATGAGTTTATTAGTGAAATTAAAGATAGTGGTTACACAGTTGAACCTAGGTTTAACGAATCAGTTAAGAACCTAAAAGAAGCAAGTAAGAAAACTGAACTTACAAAGTTTGATTGGAAAGATGGTTTAGACGGCTTTGATTACTATATGGATAAGGACAAATATATTTATGCTAAATCTAAAGATAGTGGAAGACTTTATTCTTGTACTGATGATGGAGATCCAGAAATAGAAATAGAAGATGACGAAAACTATATACTTAAGGAAGATAAAAAAACCGATCTTGAAAAAACTATTAGATCAAACACACAAAATAAAATAAAAAATATTAGAGACATTAAAGATAATGAGTCTGGTACTGTTGTTTTAAACTTTGAATATCTTTATGATGACGAAGGTAATACAACAGTTAAGGGTTATGATATAGTTTGTGACGATACAGGTGTTTATGATTTATTTGCAGACTATACATTATTAGGATCTAGTGGGGAAACTTTTGATTATAGATGGAATAAAAACGATGATACATTTGATTGTAGTGTTGTTGGAAAAGATTGTTGGTTTACTCTTACAGCAGAAGAGTTTAATATTGCTAATGAGGATATAAAAGAGTCTAGTCTTAATGAAAGTGCTTTTACTTCATTTAGATCTAGCCACCAGGACGAAGGTTTTTTAGGAAGACTTTGGTTTGAAATAGATGGTAAACCTTATACAATAGATTTATTTAAGATTGATGGAGAATATAGTCTAATTTATGGCATATATATTCCAGACGAATTACAAAAGTTTGTTGATGACTACGGTGGATACAAAAAGTTTTTACAAGACGCTATAGACTATGTTAAAGATAGTGGTTATTTAAAAGAGTCAGACATCTTTAAACCATTTGAAATTGAATCACTTGAAGGAAAAAGTGATTACGAACTAGATGATTATGCTGATAAGTTACAACAAGAACTTAAGAGTGTTTATGAAAACGATGAGGCTAGTGCTTTAAGATATGACATATTAGACTTACTTAATAAAAAAGAAAAAGCAAATAATAGAGCCTCTGGAAATGGTTTAAGATATAATAAGAAACTAATTGAACTTATACATAAAGCTGAAGGTTATTTAGAAGAGTCAGTTGCTCCTAAAAAACCAAAGAAAAAGAAAAAGGGAGATAAAAAGGACGAGAAACGAGTTATTATGCAACAAGGAAATGTAACTTGTATAAAAGAAAGTAATAATAAGTTTCTAGTATTTGAAAACGAAAACGATAATGAAAAAGAATATAAAGATCAAGATACTGCTATGGCTGATTTTTTACAAAGAGTTGGCGTTGATCCTAATAGTGAACTAACAGAGAGTGTTAAAAGATATAATTTATTTGGAGATATAGTTGTATTAGATACTGATAATAAAAAACTTATAGTAAATGATAAAGAGTTTACATTTGATAAAATGGATGAGTTTGTTAAACAGGCTCGAGGCTCTAACAGACTATACAAGCCAATGGCACTATTACTTTACACAGATTATAAAAATGGTAAGTTAAAAAATTGGGAAAGTGAAGCAATAAATGAAAGTGCTAAAGACTTTATACCAGAATTAATTGATAAGTATGTAGAAAACTATAATAAATCGCAGAAATGGATAAGAGGTAGGCGTAGACCAAGAGAAAAACAACCAGAAGATTTCGAGTGGCGATATATGGCTGGTAACATAGATGGTATGAAGGTTAGGGGCGAAGAAGAAATACAAATATTCGACAATAGTACGGGCGAATATTTAGGTCCACATAGTAAATATATTAATAGTGTGAGATCTGGCGATAGACACTAATAACAAATTATAAAGTATCGTATAATAATTTAGAGGAGAGTTTATGGAAAACAATTTAGAGCAAGGTAAAGAAATCGTTAATAACTCAAAGCCAGGGAAGACTTATTCTCTGGCAGAGTTAAACGAGATAGTTAAAATGATAACAGAGAAGAAAGATGAGGTATTATCTTCTAGAGGGGAACTTAAGGTATTGGCAGCTCACGAGTTGTCAGATACAAAGAAGATGACTAATAATTATAAAATAGCCGTTGAAAGAAACAATGCTACTATGGACTTAATTGTTGATATAAAAGATAACGCATTAAGGTTTAAGTTAATCTCAAATAGAATAGATATAGCCACATCATTAGGTCAAGAACAGGTAAGACAGATTGAGTATCTTATTAAGGTGCTTAATGAAGTACTTGGTATCTTGAGAGAAGAAGAAAAGAAGTTAGACAGAGTTATAAGATTTTATGAAAGAAATTATAATTCCTATGTTTAATTTAGGGAGGTAACAATGAACTTATACGAAAGTATTAGGAACAATTTTGATAAGTTAAACGAGGCTAAAGATAGTCAAGTAACTAATTATATAGTTAACCGTGGAGATTATACTTTAACTGTGACACAGAACCTTGTTGGTGGAAATGCTGTTTTAAAAGATAAAAGTGGAAAAGTTGTTGGTAAGTTAAAGTTTACAGAGAAGGACGAACCCTTCTATAGTGATACAGTTGTAGATACTAATGACTTAACACACTTAATAAGTAAACTTAAACCAAATATTGGTATTTATAGTTTATACCGAGAAGGATATGAAGATGAAGATCTTTTAGATCCAGATAGTAATAGCGATACAGAACTTTGGGTAAACGGCAAGATCTATTGGCAAGGATCTGCTAAAGATGTAGATGTAAATCTATTAATGGATGTTGCAGATCAAGCTTCAGAAGAAGATGGAAAGATTTACGATACAGACGAAGTCGAGATAGTTTATACAGGCGAAGGTGGAGAACCTGACGCTACTCTACCTTGGGCTCGTTATTAAGTTTAAAATATATAGTAAGGAGATATAGTATGGCAAAAAGTAAAAGTAGTAGAGGTAAAGATTTTTACACTAGACAGTACGCTAAAACAGAAGCGAACTTGAAAAGAAAAGGAAAAACTAATAAAAAAAGAAATCACGCTGGATACAAAGCCAATGTGAAATAAAGGAGGTATTACTATGAGAAATAGTGATGTTGAAGTTGTATCGACAAAAGATTTAAGTGGTCTTATGATCGGTTATCAAGCAGGGGTAAATAGAATAGTTATTGTTACAAAAGACGGAGAGAAGTTAAGAAGAAACTTGGCTGTTAAAGGTTTAAATATCTTAAGAGCCCCTGGAGAGTCTGGATGTAACTTTAGTTATTATAATTATGATGACGGACAACTTCATATAATAAATATGAAATATGTTGATAAGATACAATTATATAGAGATAAAGAATTAGTAGGAGAGATTGTAGAATAAGGAGGTAGTGTTATGAATATTTATGAAAGTGTTAGAACTAATCTAAATGAAGTTAAAAAAATAAAAAACGATAAAAGCCTATTACAAAAAGTTTTAGATACTGCTGAAAACCTTGGTTGGACTTATAGTGAAGTTAATTATGCTGGAGACGAAAAAGGTTATGAGTTTTATCAATACAGCCCAGCAGGAGAAGATTTTAGTTTTTCTTCTTGTTATGGTAGCGAAAGTTTATCAGATGATGAAAAAGGAAGAAACTTAATCAAGGATATAGTTGATTATGCTAATGACTTTGATACAAACGAACACGCTGGTATGTTATACAATGCAGGACAAGAAGGTTTTGAAGGCGTACCAGATTTAGATATACTTGTTGATGACGCAAAAGATATTGATAATATGTTACAAGATCTAGCAAATGAACTTGAAAAGATTAATGATGTTATGAACGAAAGTTACACATATTTTTGGCAAGATGATATTGAAGAAGTTGATTATTCTGAAGATAATGACGAGATTTGGTATGCTGTTGCTAGTAATATGTGTGAAAAGGAACCAGAAGAATATGGAGACGATCCAACAGAAGTAATGAGCGATATAATTTCTATTTGGAAGATAGAGAAGAGAAGCCGTTTATATAAATACCTATTAAAGTGGTATGGATCTGAAGAAAAACTTTTAGATAATGTTAGAGATGTTTATGAAACAGATAATGCTATTTATTTCGTAACAGGTTGTGGTTATTCAATCTTTTCTGCAGACTTACTTGGTGGTACTGCTGATGGTAATGCAGGAAGAGAGTTTGACGCTATGGTTAGACAGGAAGAAGGACTTAATGAAGGAGTGCTTGAACCAAAATACTCATCAAGAAAGAGTTTCTATGGTAAAGCTGGTACTGATAGCACAGCTGAAGGTAATGTTTTAACAAGTTATGGAACACCTATAATGAGAATTAAAGATGGAAATGTTGAAATGTTATGTGGCGAGTGGGCTTTAACAAGTACAACATTAAGACATATAAGAGAGTTTATGCAACAAAACGGTCTTGAACCTTTATCTAAAAGACAATTAATTGATCTAATTAATAAAAAAGGTTTAAGAGAAAGTAAAAAAGATAAAGAGTCAGATAAACTTTTTAAGGCTTTAGTTAATTCAGATAAGTTTATTAAACAAGTTGAAAAAGAAAAAGGTTTAAAAAACTTAACTTCAAAATCAGGAGAAGTAATTGATAGAGCAGAGGAGTATATTCAAGGCGACTATGAAGGTGCTCTTAAGTTTGCTGGTTTAAAGGAAAGTAAAGAAGATAAAGAATATAAGAAACAAGTTGAAGATGAAGGTAAGATGGCTGACGCTATACACCAAGAGTTTAAGAAATCTAAAAATAAAACTAGAAAAGAATTAGAAAAGATTTGTAAGAAGCATAATGTTGGTGTTGAAGATTATCTATACGCTGACGGTTATCAAGGAAACTTTGACGAATTAGTAAATGAATTAAAAGAGTCAGACAGTTTTAACTATAATGGTTACACATTTAGACCTGTAGGTAACTTTAAATCAAATAAAAACTTTGCTAGTTTTATAAATAGAGATATAGATAGTAATATTAATAATAATTTTAAATATGACGATTTCTATAAAGTAGCACCAGAGGTTGATCTATTTACAGTTGATGAGTTAGATAATGCTTTGGTAATGCCTGGATCAAATGGTTTCTTTAGATATAGAGGAACTGAAGACGATTATATTCCAATGGAAAACCTTAAGAGTAAAGCAGAGTTAAACACTGTTGATAACCTAGGGTATATTGGAGACGAATACGATAAAGAGATAGTTGATGATATACTTGGTAGTGAAGATTATGGAAGTATAGCACATAAAGTTGGTTGGGCTCTTAATAGGTATCAATTATATAATTTAGCAACACTTTATATTAATGACGAAAGCACAAGAGAAAAAATTGAAGAATTACTTACTGATATTAATTATCATAGTGAGTGCTCTGACCTAATGGATAACCCAGAAGCATTTAGAGATAGTCTTATGACAAGTTTATCTGAAAGTGCTACTGTGGTAGGTAAAAAGATATTAAAAGAAGCACCAACAGAAGAACAAGAAGACGAAGAGTTTGTACTTGCTGATGGTGGTATTAGTGATAATAGTCCAGAAAAGATGACAGCAGAAGAGACAGGCGAGGAAATGTCAGACACAGAATATGAGGAAGAAGCAGAGGATGACGCTAAAGATATAGTTAAAGACGATATTGAAGAACCGTTCTATGCTACCGTTCCTGAATATGATGAGTTAAGAGAAGTACTTGTTGATCTAGACTATAGATT
The DNA here is from genome assembly GCA_017651565.1 of Bacilli bacterium. Classification (GTDB taxonomy): domain Bacteria; phylum Bacillota_I; class Bacilli_A; order RFN20; family CAG-826; genus RGIG9670. The sequence goes on from JAGCCQ010000050.1 coordinate 10,542, forward strand.
ATTACTAATAAATGACGATATAGTTTGTATTGGAAGACTTAATGGACCAGATATAGAAATACTTACATCTAACCACGAAAGTAGTGACGATATAAATAAATCAGAGTCAAATGATAAATCAGACGAAATAGAAGAAAGAGCTGAAGAGAACGAAGAAGATAGTTATGAATACTTATGGATCAAAGCACCAAAGGGCTCTTTAGAAGATTTCTTAAAACAAGTTAATGTATTATATCTATCTCCTGAAATGAGTGAAGAAGATAAAGAACAATACGCTGGTCTTGAGGCTAATCACGAAAGCGTAATGAATTATCTAATGAACGAATTACCAGAGGATAAGAGAAAAGATAAAAAGGAAGAAGAAACTGAAGAAGAAGTGGAAGAGGAAACAGTAGAAGAACCTACTGAAGAAGTATCTACTGAAACTGAAGTTGAGGAGGAAAAATAGTATGAGATTAATTAATAAGAGTTTAACTGAAAGCATTTATTCCAACTTAAATCGTAGCGAGAGTTTAACTGAAGGAAAGAAATATATTTTACAGTATTGGGCTGACGAATACTCAAGAGACCAAGGTTTCTCTGAAATAGAGTATATTAATGCCACAGACGATGAGGACGCAGTAGCAAAAGCAAGAGAGATCTATTATGATAACTATTGGGCTTCTTGCGAACTTGGTAGACCAGGAGATAAGGAAGTATCAGATCCTATCTTTGGTATCTACGGTAAGAAAGAAGAAAGATGGGATAAGAAACCAGCAAATGAGAGCGTAGTTGTAACAGCAGGTAGTACTTCTGTTGTATCTGATGAGTCAGGTGTTGTTGTGTCTGATAATAACACAACTATATCTGTATCTGGTGGGGCTTCTGTTGATATAGATAACTCAATGCCAGAACCAATGCCTGTAGAAGATCCAATGACTACTGATCTAGGAGATATTCCTGGAGAAGATATGAAAGAGGAAGGAACTGACGAAGAAGAGACAGAAGAAACTGAAGAGGAAGAAGAAGTAATAGAACCTAGCGAAGAGTTAATCGAACCTGAAGAAGAGGAAGAAGAAAAACTAGAAGAAAACGCTGGAGATCCAAACAGTACTGTTGAAATATTTAAAAACCCAGACTATGATTATAAAATTACTGATATAACTGAACTTGATAATGTTGATGTTGGAGATGTGAGAAGTATTGATATGTTCTCAATACTTAATAATCTAGAAGAAGGACTTACAGCAAAGTATGGTACTGATAAGTGGGGACTTTTAAATACATATCAAACTAGGCAAGGAAGAGATAAGAAGACAAACGAAAGTTATGCCTCTGCTCTTTTAGATATATCTATTCCAAAAAGAGGACTTAAAGAAGAACTAAATACTGTCTTAACTGTTGAAGTTATTGGAAATAGAAAGTTAAAAGAGTGTGTTGTTAAAGACGCAAGATATAATAAAAGAATAGAAAGATTTTGTGGTAAAACTAATAACCCAGCAAAGTTTTTAGAAGGTGTTATTGTAGACTTAATCAATAATCGTGGAACATCTGGGCTAGTAAAATATAAACCTATGTCTGAAGATGTTAGATCTTTAAAGGAACAAGTAGCAGATGAAGCTTATGAAATTGCAGATATAATTGATAAGAACGCAGAAGCAAGAGCACAAGTAAATAAAAAGGGAGACCAAATATTACGCTGGAACGATTTTGACGAAGAGTTTATATTGGCTTGTAAAAAAGTATTTGGACTTAAAGATAAAGATTTAGATAATTTCTATGATGGAAACTTTCTAGCAGATAAGTATAAAGATCATCCATATAGTGGTTGTGAAGATATTAATGAACTAGAAAACACTGTAAGAGGTATCCTAGGACTAAATGGTTGGGAAACAATTTGGGAAAGTGAAGACGATAACGATATTTACGAAGGAGACCTTGTTGCTAGAAATTGGGATGAATATAAACTAGACGATACAGGAAGAATAGTTAAAGAAGATGTTAACTTCCTTGTTAATAAAAAACCATTTAGTGATAAAGGTGTTAACTTTGCAGATGGTAGAGCAATCGAAAAAGATGAAAAAAGACAAAAAGCACATCTTAAAGATCGTAAGAGACTTGGTAAAACAGTTAAGACTTTTAAAGTTGAAAAGGAACCAGATCAAAAGAATACAAGAGGAAAAGAAATCTCAAAGATTTCCGACATTGTTGTCAAAGAAGGATGTGACGGGAAAACTCCCAGGGGAAAGAAAGATAAGAAGAATATAGAAGAAAATGTAAATGAAGAAGCAGAGCGTATTATGTTAACGCCTGTTGAAAACTTTGATTATATTGATCCGTATGGTATCTATTATAAAGACGATAATGGAAATCTTTATAAGTCAGATAGTAATGGTACTGAATTATATATCTGTACTAAATCTGGAGAACCTATGGAGGCAGTAGATACTTCTAGTTATATCCTTGGGGATAAGGCTTTAAATGAAGGTAATGATAAACCATTTCTTAAAAATAAAGAAACAGGGGAAACTTACACTTTAGAAGAAGTTAAAGATAAATGGAGAGAACAGATAGAAGATTGGCAAGGAACAAATATGGAAACAACTGAAGAGAATTATCCATTTGAAATGTATCTTTCTGATATTGACGGCTTACAAGAATATGAGTTTTTACAAGAAAAAGATTTAGTTGGTAAGAAAAAACCAATTAAAGAAGCAAAAGGTCTTTTAGATGATGAGGAAGACGAAGAAGAAGTTACTAGTGAAGTTAGTGACGAAGAATTAGTTGATACAGATTCAGAATTAGACGAAGGAACAACAGAGGTAGCAATATTCCATAGAAAACCAGCAAGTGTTGATACAATGAAACAAGCAGAGGAAAACGGTATCACTGTTAATAAGTCAAACTATAAAATTATCGGAACTAAAGAACTAACTAATGAAGAGTTTGAAGATTTCTCAAAACACTTAACATCAAAAGGATATGATTGGTTAAAGTCTATGTATAAGGTAGAAGATAACTCTGGTATATTCAACTGTATAGAAGTTATTAATAAAGATGATGATACAGCAACAAAACTATTAGTTGATCCAAACGGATATGATTATGGTAGATATGTAGCATTTGAAAAAGATCAAATCGAAGAGCCTGTTGAGGCTGAAGAAGAAATAAGTGTTGAAGAAGAACCTATAGAAGATATTAAGGAAGAGTAATCTTCCTTTTTATTTTGCCAATATTTGCCAATTATTTTTTGTTGACTTTAGAACTTACTATGATAAAATATTCTTAAGGAGGTATTTATGGGAGAGTTAGAAGAAATGTTAAACGAAACAACTTTGACTAATGACGCTCAACCAATGAACGCAGAAGTTGAAGTAAATGTTATTAAGGAAGAGTCACAGGAAGAACAAGTTTTAAAAAATGAGATTAAGGTTGAAAGCGAACATAAAAATCTGTATTTATTAAAAGAAGCAGAGGATGACGCTTTTAGAACTTTAGGTATTTATTTAGACAATGACTTTGAAAGAGAACTTGCTGATGATATAGAACTTTTAGAGCAAGTTAAAGAAAGAATTGAAACAAAGAAAGCCGAGATCAAAAAGTTTATTGAAGACAATCAGTTGGCTAGTTTTAAAACGAACTTACTTAATATTAAGTATGTATCAGCAACAACAACTACTTCAATAGATTCAGCAAGATTAAAGAAAGAAATGCCTGAAATCGCAGCTAAATATAGCAAGGTTGGGGCTCGTAGTTCTTCAGTTTCAATAGACATATTAGAAATGCCTAAATTAGCCGAAGAAATTATTGATCTATAAAAGGTACTTTTCAGCCCCGTACACGAAGTTTTTAATATTATAGTGTATTTTATTGATATAGTATTAAAACTCGTTGTATGAGGCTGATTTTTAGTTAAGGAGGTATATATGGATAAAAGGTTATGTTATATTGAAAGAGTAGGAGATTGGATGGATGTATTTCAGTTATATTTTACTGATAATCTAGTAGATCAGTGGGGAGACGATTGGAACGATACACCAGCCGTAAGTAATGCTGAATCTCCTTATGAAGACGAGACACATCATATTGAGTCTATGTTTATAAAATTAGATTATTCTTACAACTTTATCTTTGGAGGAGAAAGTTATTCAGTTGAACTTTTAAATCAAAGAATTGCTTGTTGGTTTGTAATAGAAAAGGAAAAAGAAAAAACACTGATACAGGGTGGGGAAACAATGGAAGAGGTTGTTACAAGTCTAGCCAAGATTGGAATACCTTGTTTTATACAATATAAAGGAGAATAGAAATGCAAGTATTAAGTGAAAAAGAACCGTTAGAGGTTTATGTTAATGCAAGTGAAATAGCTAATAGAGCCGTAGCACACACGCTAGGACCTGCAGGAACAAATACAGCAGTAGTTAATAAAAAAGGAAGTCACGATATAATTAATGATGGTTATACAATACTTTCTAAACTAACTAGTCTTGATCCAGCAGAAGCAGAGGCACTTGAGACTTTAAAGTTAGCCTCTTTTGAAACAAATAGAAGAGCAGGAGATGGAACAACATCAACAACGATACTAACTTATAGGTTGTTGTCGGGTGCAAAGAAGTACCTGGAGGATAATAATATAACTAAAGTTAAGTTAAGAGATGTTATAGAAGAGGCAAGAGATTTCTATATAGATTTACTTCACTCTTCTTTCTCTAATAAGATTGAAGATAAGGACTATGAGAATATAGCGAAAGTATCTTTAGGTAGTGTTAAGTATGCCTCAACTATTGCTGAAGCATATCGTTTCTTACCCGAAGGGTTAAGACCTAGTGTTGTAAGAAGTGATATTCAAGATGTGATGATTGAAAAGAAAGACGGTGTTGTACTAGATAAAGTTGAGTTAATAGTACCAGCCGATATGTTTGATAAAGGTCCAAAGGAATATGTGGACTCTGATGTATACTTAATATATGATAAGTTAGATAGGTGGAACCAAATATCTCCACTTGTAGAGCAAATCATAAGATTAAAAAGAAAAGCAGTTTTATTCTATAATGAATTATCTATGGATATATTACAAAATATTCAATATCAAATAGTTAAAGGTTATGCTGATATAATACCAATAAGGCTTGGTTGTCTTGGTGTAAACACAAGAAGTGTTATGAACCAATTAGCACTTTATACTAATACTACTTTAATAGATGGTGTTGAAGTAAGACTTCCAAAAGCTTTATCTCAAATAAATATAGGAAAGATTGATTACTTATTACTTTCTCCTGATACAGTAATTTTAAATAATAAAGATTTTACTGATATAGATAAGATAACATTACCAACTAGAAGTTGTGTTATTCGTGTCGGAGGAATAAATAACTCTGCTATGGAAGAGAATTATAGAAGAATTGAAGACGCAGTTAATAGTTTGGGTAATGCAATAGAAAGTGGTATCTCCGTAGGTGCTGGTGTAACTTATCAAAGACTTGCTGGAGTTGACGAGAAGATACCAGAGTTTATAAGAGAGTCAATGGAAAGTATTTATAGACAAATAATTAAGAATATTACGGGTAGTGATGTTATTGATGAAGATACTGATGGTCTTATTATTGATAAAAGTGGAGAATACACCCTAGTAGAGAAGTTAGAGATATTTGACGCAACTAAAGTTATAGAGCAAGTTATCTTAAATGCTTTTAGTCTAGTGGCTCAAATAGTAACAACTGATATTATGATTATAGAAAATGTCAGATAATGGTTGGTAATTTTTAACAAAATGAAAAAATTGGTAAAAGTTTGGGACAAGCCCAAACTTTTTATGTTATAATTTTTTTAGACACACAGTTAGGCATAGGAAGGAGGTTATAGTAGATACTGTTGTGCTGTTAAGTTTGTATGATATAGGAGACTAAATATGCTAGAAGAACTTAATAATGCAAGAGTGGAGGGGTTAACTTTTATAGAGTTTCAGCCAAGACTAATGGACTTTGTGTCAAGGTTTGTTAGAGATAAGTTTAAAAGTTTTTCATATCTTAAGTATTACTTTGGAATTAGTCCTGAAGATGTTGAAAGCCAAGTATATGTTAAGTTATGTAATAGGAAGACAGCTGATACTTTAAGTAATTTAGAAAGATATTTTATATCTGCTAGTAAATGTGGGTTATCGTATCTATCTAATGTGTTAAGAAGGGTAGTTAGTAGTGTATTTATTGATATTAAGAGGTCAGTTGATAAAGGTAAGTATTCACACACATTATTTAGTGAAGAGGTACCTGATGTAATTGATACTTATGATTACTTTCAAGATATTTCATATAGAGATATTTTAGATCTAGTCCCAGATCTTTATGTCGAGGAACTCTATATGAAGACACCACGATATTATGGAGTATATAACAGTAAGATACTACTTGAGTTATTACTAGATGGGTATTCAATAAAGGAAATATCTAAAATGGTTTTCTTGAAAGATGGTAGTAATGTTAATAGTAATTATATTAGTAGCGACTTAAGTAACCTAAAGAAGAGGTATATAGTAGAAATAGGGAGATGTGTTAATGGATATAAAAGTAAAACTAAAGAATAAAAATATCATTGTATCAGAGTTAACAGATGACTTATATGTTGATAATATTGTATTAATGTATGATGATGAAAGTCCTTATATGTTTTGTAAGGTAAAGAGTGTTGACTCAAGTATTACTGATATTGAACCAGGAGATATTCTTGTTGTAAGAAGATATGCAAAAGAAGAGTTTATCTCTAATTTATATTTTGTTGCAGAACAAGATGTAAGATGTATAATTAAAGAAGAAGAGTATGAGAGATTAATAAGTTAAGAGGTAAGAGTATGGAAGAGATAAAGACAGAAGGAAAAGATTATGAAGAAGAGGTTAGACTATCAGCACTTGTTATAAAGTATTTATGTGCCATAATGAACGAGGAAGAAGATATAGAGGCTTATAGTGATAAAACACCAGAGGAAACAGTTGATATATGGAACTCAATTTTAGCAAGATACCCAGATAATACTATGGCTAGTCTTGATCCAATGTATACAATATTAGGACAAGTTTGTATGAACGGATATAAAACATTTGGGATAGACTTTTTAAAGGTATTAGTTAATAGAAAAGACGAAACACCAAAGTTATGTATTAAAGGTTTAATAGATTACATTGATAACCTATTAGTACAAAATGAGTTTATAGCACTTGATAGTTTACCAGAAGAAGAAAGAGAAAAAGTAATGAGAGATTTTTTAAGTTTAAGTAATGAGGAGGAAAAATAATATGAATCTTGAAGAAGAACTAAATATGTTAGGAACAACAACTGAAGAAACAGTAGGAACAACAGGAGTAGTTAGTAATGAACTACCACAACCACAACTTGCCACAGTTAGTGAGTTGCAAACAGCAGTGGCTCAACCAATGATGGCTCAACCAACAATGCAACCAGCTATGGTTAACCCAAATGTGGCACAACAATCAGTAGATAATTTTAATTTAAGTATATCTACTGTAGATTTAAGTAAACCATTACCAGGTTTTAACCCACTTAAAAAGTTAACAGGACAAAATGGGGATACATTTAGAATACATTTACTACCAGGTTTTCAACCAACAAGAGTGCGTATCCATTGGGATCAAGAAAAGCAACATAGTTTCCTATGCCTAACTGACGCTTATGGGACAGAAGATGGAACAGAAGGTTGCTGTATAACACACGGAAACCCAAAAATAAGATATTTGATACCTGTAGTTGTAATACCATCACAAAATGGTAGAGTACAAGTACAACCTGGAGTATTATTAAACGGAGAATTAAAAATATTAATTCTTTCAGGAAAACAGTTAGAAACACTTAAGAGTCAAGCAGAAGTTTTACAAACAACATTAGAGCAAGTTGATCTAATCGCTCAAATGCAAGAGGCTAAATATAGAACATTTAACTTTACAGTAGATACAACTTCATTTATTACACAAGTTTCTAATGTGGCACAATTACAAAATGAATATCAAGTAAATGCAACTGAAAAGAACCTTATTGGTGTTGTAGGAAGATTAATCACAAGAGATGTATATAAGTCAGCATATTCTGATTATGACTATAAAAAATACATTACGAAAGATAATTCTAATGCGAATAATACACCAACACAGGCTCCTGTTATGTATCAACAACCAGGACAATATCCACAACCACAAATGTATCAACAACAAGTACAACCACAAATGTATCAACAAATGCAACCACAACAAGAGCCTTATGGTAGTAACCCATTAGGGTATTAAAAAGAGCCCTCTTAATTGAGGGCTTCTTAACTATGGAGGTTATATGACAAATAATATTATAATTTCACTAACTATAATAAACACGCTTTTAATCTTTTATATTTTAGTTAGTGATAAACTAAAAGAATTACACAATAAGAAAAAGGTTAATGCTAATATAAGTGCTATATCAACACTTGCAGAGCAGAAAGAAAAAGACGATCAACAGATAGAGCAAACAAAAGAAATGACACAGATTGATGAATATATGAATTACTTAAGAGACTTTATAGAAGTTTCTCGAAGTAAAAAGAGATTAAACTCAATAGATAAGCAAAATATTTTATGCCGTACAGTACAAGCAGTACCTCTATTCTCTAAATATATAGAGATTGACGCTTTCTTTAATGTAGAGGAGATACCACAAAAGCCAAAGGAAAAAGATTTACTTAATATGTTAGAGTCATCTTATAATGATTTTACAAAGGATAACCTAGAAGGTTTTAATATGATACTTTCTATAGTTATGATCTTGAGAGGTATCTAATGAACTTTTTAGGACTTGATCCATCATTATCGGCTTTTGGTATTGCAATAATTGATACTGATAGAAAAGAGATAATTTTAGACCAATTTAAGTCAGACGATCATCATAACTTTGTGTTTATGTGCTGGGCTGTAAAGAACCTACTTAATGATTTTATATCTAAATATTCAAGGTATTTAAGTGCTTCACTTTTCATAGCACAGGAGTCGCCTATCGCCTCTGGAATAAACTCTGGAAAGTTAAACGCTTTAGGTTTTTGTTTTTATTCAGAACTAGGAAGGATAAGTAGTTATAGTAGAATAAATACATATCTTCCATTAAGATTAAAACAGTTTCATAAAAAAAGAGGAATAAAGAAGTATTGTAAAAAGGACACAATGGATGTAGTAGAAGAGATACTAAAGGAGTTTGAGTCCTATGGCTATACAGTTAACATAGTTTATTCAAGAACTAAAAAAGAGGTTAATATAACAGATGGAGAAGCTGACGCTTTTATGTACGCTCTTAAAAACTTTACTGATTGGAGTAAAGACGAATTATCTATTAAGTTAAAAGAAAAATATCCATTAGATGTGTTTACATCTATCGAGGGAGGTGTTTACTATGACAAAGGTTAAGAAAGCATATAGGTTAACATATCAAGACGAGAATAGATTTAAAGGACTATTCAACACTTTGCGTAAATATAATATGTTGGCTTATAAGCAGTTTGTTTTTAATTATCTACCAGAGTTACGAAAAGGAAATCTAGTAGGTAGTAAGGTTAATGATACTACTTATAGACTACCTCTTTCGTCAGATAATCTTTTTGAGTTTGTTTATGGTGCTACTTTTATAGAGTATACAGTTAACGATAATATTATTACTATAACTGATATTGAACCACAAAGATTTTTGTTTGAAGGTAGAAGAAGAGCATTGGAGTCTTATAAGGGTTGTCCTTATATTTCTACCAAGGAAAGATTTTTAATAGACTTTTACTATCAAACACATAGGGAGGAATAAGATGGAGACAGTAATTTGGTGTATACTTCTATTTATAACGGGATCTTGTGCTATATTCTTTTATAGAGAGTGGAGAGAACTTTCTGGTATAGTTGTTAATAAAGAAGACTTTATGGACGGTGCTATGCTTAAACAAGTTGAGGACGCTTATGGATCTATTGTAAAGTTTGTAGAAGCACATAATACTGATTTCGATATATTTAGAAGTAATACGCTAGTTTTTATAGCAAGGTTAACACATTTAAGAGATGGAATTAAAAAGGTATTACCTAATATTAAAGACGAAGATTTTAAGGCTACGCTAACAGTTATTAAAGATACACTTGATAAACAAATAGAAGATATGACTAATTTTTTAGAAGATGAGTTAAAAGCACATCATCCTGGAACAGAGTCAATCACTAATATACTAGAAGAGTTATCCGATAGTACAAAGGAGCATAATTTCTTTTGACAAATAAAAAGAATATGAGAGTTACAACGCACTCTAGGATAAGAACTAGGGAGCGATTTGAAATAACCCACCACGCCTCTGTAAATAAGTTTTTGGCGAAAGCACTAACGCACGGACATAAAATAGATAAGTATACGGGAGCCTTTGCTGAATATTTAGAACATAAAAAGAGACGAAATAAATCTACGGGTATAAAAGTGTATGACAACATCATTATTCTATATCGAGGAAGATATGTAATAACTGTTTATGAAGCACCGAAAAGGTTTGTACCAACAAGTAACTATTTAAAGTGTAATGGAGGAAAAAATGGAAATAGAAATAAACAAAATGCCAAGAGTAATAAATAAGAATACCTATTTTAATCTTGGAAGTAATAAATCTATTGATGTTGAGAACCTAGAAGAAGTTATAAACCTAGAAACTCAATATGCTTTTGAAAAATATAAAGAGAATATAAAAGAGGAAAAGCTGGAGGTAGAAAAGAATAAGGCTATGCACGAATATATTTTAGATAAAGTTAAGTCTTTATATAAACCTCTTTTAGATAATGATTATATGAAACAACGAGACGCTATATCTTTTGTTTCAGGTAAAGCAGAAGAACCTTTTAATGATACCTTACTTGAGAATATTGTTAAAGATCATCCGAAAGATTATAAAGAAATCATTAAGGGTGTTATAGATATTATAGAAGGTTTTGATGGAACTATAGATTATAGTGAGATCAAGAAGAGAGTATTAAAAGACTCGGACATAGACTTAATGTCTGGTTTAATTGTTAAGAGCCAAGTTAATAGTTTTATAGTAAAGTCTTACATAGATAGATTAGTTTGTCTCCTTTATGATATAGTTTTGGCGACAGATACTTATGAAGAATATATTGAGAAGAAGATAGTTGAAAAGACACCAAAGGTGGAAAGATCTGTTGAAAGACAGTTTAAACAATATAAGTTTTCTAATATAGAAGAAATAGAGGAAGAAAGTGCTAATAACTTAATAAATCTATTTGATTATGTTTTAGGAAGTAAGTTAGTTAATTGGGTTGATACAGGAAGAACTATAATTTATGCAAATAACGGATATACTACTGTAAATACTGATAGTGGAGTTATTTATAAGTTTAGATCTGGAAATGAAATAATATCTATCCCAAGTGAAGATATTGTAAAAATTAATAGGGAAGGAAAAGATTTTACGGTTGTATTATGATAAAGTATAAATATTTAGATGATTTAAAAGTACCAAGGGAAGAGCAATACCAAAATTGGTTTGATATGTTGAAAAAGGATGAGAGAAAAGATTTCTGGAAAGAACAAAGAAAAACCTATGGAATTGATGAAAGAGAAACTTGGAATTGGAATACAGAGTTTATGGACTATTGCTATATTCATTTAAAGATGTATAACGAAGTTAATAATGTTAATCTTAATTATGATACAGTTGACTTTGAAGGAAAGAATATAACTTTACAAGAGGCAATAGACTTAATACTTAATTGGTTTGAAAAAGATTTCTACCCTGATAAGTTTGATACTATTGCAAACAAGGAGAAGTCTTTAAGGTGTGGAGATGACTTTAATATAGAACTATACAAAAGTCTAGAAGAAGATTTCTATAGTGGTTATATTAAAAGTATGACACTTCTTATAAAGATAATGCCTTATTTATGGTGGTAGTCCTATGGGAAACTATATGGATGAGGTAACAAGAAGGTTACAGGAATATATTGATAATGACGAACTATATCAAAAAGTATTAATAAAAAGAACACCGATCACTAAATTAAGTGACGAAGATTGTTTAAAAGTTAAGCATTGTTTGGATATAGATTTATTGTTACAAGAGAATAAAGGTTTAAAGAATTGCTGTAGAAGTATGAATACTGAAAGAGATTCACTTATAGAGGCATTAGCACAAGCAAAAAGAAAGCATAATGGGGATAAAGCAAAGTATAGAAGAAAAGCAAATAAATATAGGAAAGAGTTAAGAGATTTACAAAAAAGCATTAAGAAGTAAAAGTTTTTCGTATAATAATTTAGGAGGTATTTATGGGAAAAGCAAAAAGTGGAATTGAAAACGCCTTATTAGGACTTTCTAAAAAGTATAAAATGAACCTTGACTTTGACTTTTTAGACACAGGGTACGCTATGCTAAATATGGTAATGGGTGGTGGACTACCTATGGGTAAAATGATAGAGATATTCTCTCCAAGTGCCTATGGTAAGACTACTGTGGTATTATCAATATGTAAGAACCTATGTAGAGAAGGACATAAGGTTATTTACATTGACGCAGAAGGATCAATAAATCAATTAGTAGAAGATATGGGTTTTTACAAAGAAGGTTTAATATGGGACGAGGAACATCCAGATAGACCGTTTGTAATATTTCAAACAAGTTACTTTGAAGATATAGAGGAAATACTAGAGAAGACAGTACCAAAATACGATGAGGATGGAAACCCAATGGACTCTGATTTTAGATTAGTTGTAATTGATAGTGTCGCTATGTTATCTCCAAGGGAATATAGAGGAGACGCTGGAGAAAAAGATGGTATATCTATAGCCTCAAAACAACCAGGTGTTGTTGCAAAGTTAATGACAGCCTTTTGTCGAAAGTTTAATGGATATAAGACAGCATATAATATGTCTTTCTTCTTCATTAATCAAATGAGAGCAGATGTTTCTGGAAGTTTTGTTAAAGATGTTAATAAAACAACAGGAGGTATGGCTCTAACCTATGCTGAAGATATTAGATTAAAGTTAGTTGCAAGAAAAGGTGGAGGAGAAGAAAAGAAAGTTATAACAACAGGAGCAGGAGAAAAACAAGAGATTATTACAGGTAGAGAAGTTGGAATTACTGCTATAAAGAATAAGTTAACTTTTGGTGGTATTGTACTACCTTTATATGTTATGTATGGAAAAGGAATATCTAATTTAGCTGCCTTAAGGTATATTTTACCAAAGAAGACTATTGTAAAAGATGGTAAGCAAGTACCTTGTATTGAAAGAACAGGATCCTGGTCTACTTTAAATCTACCAAGTAAGTCTATTAGATGTAATGGGGATAAGATGTTAAAAGACGCATTAAGAGAAAACGCACAAGAAGCTTTTTCACTTATTGATCCAGAAGTTGATTTTAATTTATTAGTTGAGGAGGATACAAGTGGAGACTACGAAGACGAATAATGAGTTTAATGTTTCAATAAAAGACTTTCAAATAATTAAAAGTGCTTCCCTTACTTTTTTACCAGGACTAAATTGCATAATAGGACAGAGTAATAATGGTAAGAGTGCAATATTAAAGGCTACGAAATCAGCCATATATAATAAGCCAGGTACAACATCAGTTAGATCTGGATGTAATGCTTATGCCGTTGGTATAAAGGCTAACGGTCACACTATAATATTTCAAAAAGGATCTGCCTCATCCTATAAAGTTGACGGTACAGTGCTAGGTAAGATTGGAAGAACTCAATTAGAAGAAGTTGCTAAAGCACTTAACATAAGAGAATTAAACTTAAATGGAAGTAATGAGGAGATAAACTTTTTAGATCAAATGGAAAAACCATTTCTATTAGATAGGTCTGAAACTGATTTATTTAGATTTATCGTTGATAGTGGTAAAGACGCAAACATAACATCAGCACTAAAGACTATAACTCAAGATAGACAACAAATAACAAGGGATATAACTTCTACCGAAGGAAGACTAGAGTTGCTGGACTCACAAATTAGTCAACAAGAATTAGAGTTAAAAAATGCCGATACCGAGTTAGCAATATACCAAAGAATTATAGATTTAGGTCCAACTGTTAGTAGAAATAAAGATATGAAAGATTTATGCTCTATTATGGTGGACTTAAATAATAGTAAAAAAGTTTTATCTAGTGATTTAGATAAGTATAGTAAACTTTTAGATGAAACTGAACCAATGTTAAAGACATCAGAGGTAAAGATAAAAAAGTTAAACTTAATTTCTGATATTGTTAATAGTAATAGTACTTATACAAATAACTTAAAAGAATTAAAAGATAAGTTAAGTGCCTATAATAATGTAAATTGTGATAAGTTATCAGATACTTATACAAAATGGTATGAGGTAACAAGTCTAGTCAATGATTATAGAGATAAGAAGAGTATTATTGATACTCTTAAAAATAAAAAATACCCAGATCTACCTGATGGGTTTGCAGAGAAGTTTGATTTATATAAAAAATGTAAAGAAATCACTAATAGTATAAGATTAGGTACTCAACAACAAAACCAATTACTTGAGACACTTTCAAATATAAAGAGTGAGTTAAAAGAGGCACAGGACGAAATAAATAAACAAGGTGTTTGCCCTGTGTGTGGAAGTCCTTTACATAAAGAGGTTATTTAGTGACAAACTTAAAAGCAAAGTCTGTTTTAGAACTTGCAAAGAGACTAAATGAAATAGATGTTATGTTAAGACAATTAGAGTTGGAATATAACGAGATTGTTGATGAGATACAAGAGAGACTTCCTTCTTTAAAAGAAGATAAGAACTTACAGAAGATAAAGAGAAAGTGTAGAGGGGTATTAAAATAGGTGGAGTAGTTTTATGAAATTAATTTGTAATGATTGTTTAGAAGAGTTATCAAAGATGGATGAAGAGTCAGTTGATTTAGTTATCACTTCTCCACCTTATGATGACTTACGAGAATATAATAGTTATGTAAACTTTGAAGAGATTATAAAACAATTATATCGAGTACTTAAAAGGGGTGGTGTTGTTGTGTGGAATATTAATGATAAGATAAAAAATGGAAGTAAAACACTATCGTCTTTTAGACAAGCCATTATATTTCAAACAACAGGTTTTAATGTTAATGATGTTATGATATGGGAAAAGACTAACCCTATGCCACAGGTAAAACAACCTAGGTATAACCAGGTATTTGAGTATATGTTTATTTTTAGTAAAGGTAAGCCAAAAACTTTTAACCCTATTTTAGTAGATTGTAAAAGTGCTGATAAGTATTATAGAAGTACTTGTAAGAAGATTACTAAAGGGAAAGAAAGAACTTATAAAGAGTTTATAATAAATAAAAAGAAAGTTGATAGTAATGTTTGGAGGTTTGCTGTCGCTCAAAATAAAACAGAGCACCCAGCAGTTTTCCCACTAGAACTACCAATGAAACATATACAAAGCTGGAGTAATGAAGGAGATCTTGTATTAGATCCGTTTATGGGAAGTGGTACAACAGGTCTCGCTTGTAAACTTTTAAATAGAGATTTTATAGGAATAGAGTTAGATCCAAACTACTGTAAAATAGCAGAGGAGAGAATAAATGGAGAAAGAAAAGATAATGCAGGAGATAACACAGTTTTGTAGTACCTGTAATAGTAGTGATTGTTGTCCTGAAGACGATTGTGTTTTATTTAGAATAGAAAAAATTGTCTGTGAAGAGGACAAGGAAGAAGAAAGTAAGTAATTTTTCGTATAATAATTTAGGAGGTAATTTATGGATCAAGATTTAGTAGTAAGAGTACAAGAGTTAATGTCAAAGGTAGATAACTTAAAAGTATCTAAAATTGAGACAGAAACTAAAATTAAAGCACTAGAAGAAAGTTTAGAAGAAAACTTAAACAAAGCAAAAGAGTTAGGGTATGACTCTATTGAAAAACTAGTTGAAGCACAAGAACAATTAGAAGAAAGTATTAAAAAAGAGTGTAGCGAAGTTGAGAACCTATTAAAAGAAGCAGGTGTTTAATATGTTTGAAAACTATCAAGACTACTTTAATAAAGCAATCTCTGGTAAGACTAAAATAGAGATGTTAAAGTCACAACACGAGCAATCAAAGAAAGACCGTTTGGCTATATCACAAGAGTTAAAAGATCTTATAGCAAAAGAGCATAACTTTGAGTTAGCCGTTGATCTAATGAAGAAGTTAGTTGAAGGTATGAGTAGGTCTCAAATTAATCATTTAGAGACATTAATTAATTCAGCACTTTCAACTATATTTTATGACAGACAGTATTCAGTTGAACTTGTTGTTACAGAGTTAAGGAATACTAATAACTTACAAATACTTTTAAATGAAGTACAAGACGATGGAACTGTGATAAAAACTAAATTAGAAGACAATGGTTTTGGTGTAAAGTCAATTATAGGGTTTATCTTACAGGTTTACTTTATAATTTATTATAAGCAATATCCAATATTATTCTTGGATGAAGCCTTTACACAATTATCAAAGCAATACCTACCATATTTAAAAAGTCTTATAAATGATTTATCAAAACAATATGGTTTTATCTTTGTTTTAGTAACACACGATAGAGATTTGATGGAACTTGCTGATAGAACTTATTTAGTTAATAAGGGAAATGTAAGTTTAAATAATTAGGGAGGAAAAATGAATAATAAAAAAATTGAATTAAAGATTTCATATCTAACAGCTTCTGATGTAAAGCAGTTAGAGGAAGAGGTTAACAAGGAGTTAGTTGCAATACAAACAAATGTTAACTATGCGATTGTAAATGTTGATACTAAAGTAGTACCAAATGGATATTTAGTACAAATCGCTTATGCAGATATTGAGCCAAAAACTGTAAGTAATCTTTTTGAAAGCCAAGGAGGAAAGTAATATGTTTTTAAGAATAGATACTGATTGTTTTATACGAGTTGATAGTATTGTGTCATATAAGTTATATGATTTAGGAGACGCTTTTAAGGTAACTTTTTGGGCTGATGGTGGTCTACTTCATAATGTAATATACCCTAAAACATCACAGGAACAAATGGACTTACTTCAAGAGGTTGTTGCTTACTTTAGGGAAAGAACAGTAAACCCAGAGCAATTTAAACAAGTACAAATACCTATGGTATTAGATAATAAAGCAATACCTACTATGGAAAGCCAACACCCAGAGATAAAAAGAGAAGGTATAAGCCCTATTCAAGAAGTAATTACTGATAAGGATGAAAGACCTAAAAAATTACAAAAAGACTTTCAACAAATGTCATTATTTGATGATTAATCGTATAATATATAGGAGGTATTTATGGCAAAATTAATATTTATACCTGATTTACATTTACAAGAGTATAGTCCAAGATCAAGAAAAGATAACTACCCAACTGTAGTCCTTGAGAAGTTAAAGTGGGTAGTTGACTATGCTAATAGTAAAGACGCAAAGTGTATTTTTCTTGGAGACATTTTTAATGCCGTTAATATGCCAATGATATATATGTATCGTTGTATTGAGGTATTTAAAGGGTTTAAGAATATACCTTATGCTATCATAGGTAATCACGATGTCCCTAGAAATAATCAGGAACTAATGGAAAGAAGTCCACTTGGTTTATTAGAGCAGGTTGGACTTGTTGAATATTTACAGCATTTAGAGATAGAGGGTACCACTGTTATAGATGGTTATCACTATACACAGGTGCCACAGAAAGCAACACAACTAACAAGTACACAGGTACCAATGAAGAAGATATGCGTAGCACATCTTTTCTATGAAAACCCTTTTGAGTTAGAGCATAACCTAAAAATAACTGATTGTGTTAATCTTGGGTATGATTACTATATATTAGGGCACGATCACACAAGATATGAAACAGTTATTTGTCCTGGGTATAAAGTATTTAGAATTGGGAGTTTAACTAGAGGTTCTGCAAATGAGAATCAATTAATAAGAGATAATGTATATATTTTAGAATATGATACAGCGTTGGACTCATTTACAGAGGTATCAGTTCCTTGTGCCCCTGCTAAAGAAGTATTTAAGGAGAGTATATTCCAAAGAAAAGAAGAGCACACTATAGATACACAAGAGATCTTAAATAATCTTATCTTTACATCTAATGACTCGATATATGATGTATTAGATAAATCTGAATATGACGAAGATATAAAGAAGATAGTAGAAACTTATTTACAATCTGCTGGTATTTATAGAGATAATATTATTTTATAGGTGGTGCTTATGAATAACTATATTGAAGATTTTTTAGATAGTACTGAAACTGTTGATGGTTCTATTAATAGATTTGTAGTTGAAGGACAAGAACATATTTTATTTAAGAAAGAAAGTTTAATAAATATGTTAAGAGTATCGTCATCAATTTTAAACTTAAAGTCAACACAGGTGGTACCAAGATCTATTGTAATTACTCCAAGAGATAATCATTTTGTTATGATAGCAAATAATGATATGGAGTATCTAGAGTATAGATTTGAAGTATTAAACCCAAATGATAGACTAAAAGAGCCAATAGCAATTCCTTTTGATATATTAAGCCCACTATTAAAGTTAATGAGTGAAGATGTTTTAATATATAAAGGGTTAGATGGGTATTATATAAGATTATTATTAGAAGGAGACTTATATTTAGACTTACCAAAGCCAGAAGAGTCACTAATAGAAAAGCCATATAAAGATGTTATGTCTCTTGATTTTAAAGTTGAGAACGCTGAAAAAACAAACGCTGTTTCTAGTTTACACTTATATAATGGTTTAAAGTCTTTAATACCTATAGTAGAAGAGGAGATAGTTCTTGATAGAAGACGAATATCTTTTAATAGAGATAAGATGTTTTATAATTCAAGTGCTTATTCTATTCAATACATATTACCATTACCATCATTTAAAATAAGTTTAAGAGTAGCGTATGCTTTAAAGAAGATCTTACAGGTATTACCAGAAGGTCCTGTATTCTTTTTTAGAGATAATGCTATGCCTAGTAGAATAGTGGTAAGGTATAAAAATGTAGAGTATTCTTCTTATACAACTAGTATGGTAGATAATAAAAATCTATATGATTATTTAGATAGAGTACAAAAATATAGTGGGTTACAGGTTGAGGTTAAAGATTTAAGTAAGATACTTAATATCGCAGTTGGACTTCCCTATGCAAAGAAGGAAGTTAAGTTTAAGTATCAAGACGAGTTAATTTTAACAGTACCAATGAAAACTAAAGAGTCAGTATTTAAACTATCAAGTAAAAAGATAGGAGAAGACATAACTAAAAAAGAGATAACAGTACAAGCGTCAAGAATTAAAAAATTATTAGATTGTTTTTCTGCTTATGAAAACATCTCGATTTCTTTTCTTGATAGTTGTATAATAATAAACAAAGGAAATCTTATAGGGGTTTTAGAATTGTAGGTGGTATGTTTGTATCAAAAGCTTTTTGACATATCCAGAAAGATAACAACGCAACGCAATAAGTATGAATATATATCTAGCCACTTCGGACTATTAAACTATCGTACAATAACTGATAGTGAAGTTAGGATGAGAAGTAGTGAGTTAGATATTCCACAGTGGGTAAAATCATTTATATATACCCACCACGAAGTAATTTTAATAGCAAATATTATAAGAGGTAAAGTCAAGGGTATGCTACTTCGTAGTATAACCGATAAAGCATTTATGGACTATGGTTTTAAAAAAGGCTCTTTCTATGGTTTAGGTTCTTTGGATCCAGGGTTTAAGTTTGGAGATCCAATTATGATTGTAGAAGGTGCTATAGATTGTGATGTATCAAAACAATTTATAACTAGAAACTGTCTTGCTGTATTGACATCGTCTATATCTGAAGCAAGAGCAAAGGTTTTAAGTTGTCTTACTGATAGAGTATTATTATTTTTAGATAATGACGAGGCAGGAAGACAAGGAGAGATAACATCAAAAAGAAGACTAGAGTCCTATGGTATAAACGTGCAAATCGTACCAAAAGTTGAAAAGATAAAAGATTTGGGGGACCTCCTTGATAAGTATAGAAGAGGAGATTTATTTGTGGATACTATTATTAATGATATAAGAAGTAGTGTATTACTTCGAGGGGGTAAGTTAGTATGAAGTTAATAACACAAATAGCAAGACCAAAGAGAATAGAAGATGTAGCAGGTCAGGAATTAGCAAAACAAGCTTTATTATCTATTGCTAAAAAGCCCTACGATAGTCCAAGAGTAATAATCTTACACGGTACCTATGGTGTCGGTAAGACTTCTCTTGCTAGAGCATTTGCTAGAGCACTTAACTGTCAAAATCAAAATAATGGAGACGCTTGTGGTAAGTGCTATACCTGTTCTATTAATATAGAGGATACCGAGTTTTATGAAGAGTATGACTCAAGTATTATAGGTAATGTTGAAGATATTAAAAAGTTACGAGAGTTTTTTAACTTTAATTCAGATCAAGGTTATAGAGTTATAACTATTGATGAGGCTCATTTATTATCAAGACAAGCCCAATCTTCACTACTAAAAGTTTTTGAAGAGGTTAATAGTAGAGTATTCTTTATATTATGTACTACCGAAAAAGATAAATTATTATCCACAATACAATCAAGGAGTATGGATATAAGACTAAATAAAGTACCCGATAGTTGTATTAGAGATAATTTAAAGAAAGTGGCAGAGGATAACTCTATTACTATTGACGATAAGTCTATAGATCTAATTGTTTCTAAATGTGAAGGACACTTAAGAGACGCACACATCTTACTTCAAAACTATATGATTTTAGATGAGGATAGTTTTAAGAAGTTAGTGGGTACAGCAAGGAAATCTTTTCTAGGTTTCTATATATGCTGTTATTTAGGCGATTTAGGGCGTTCTCAACAGTTTTTAGGAGAATTAATAAAATATCCACTGTCAGACTTAAAACGAGACTATGAGGCACTTCTGCTGGAAATAATGGAGTGTTCTGTTAGTGTTAAAGAGCCAAAAGATGAACTTATGCGTGAACTAATGAAACTAATGAAACAAAAAGTACTTAATCTATACTATATAATGGTTGATCCCATTATAATTAATTCATTTGACAATAGTGATAGATTCCAGGCAGCTCAGTATGACATATATTTAAAGATAAATCAAAAAATGAGGTAGATTAATGAATAGTAGTGTGTCTATGTATGATATGGTTGAGAACATAGTCCAAGTAGTTATAAATACGCATTACAGTTTTGTAACAGATCCAGAGTTAAAGAAAGATCTAACGCAAACAGGTTTTTTGAAAGCGTATGAACTTTTAAATAGTGGTAACTATGATCCCAATCTAGCATTAAGAAATTATATTTATACAGGTGTAAGAAATGAAATACACAATGTTTTATACCATCTAGGGAAAGTATCGGTGTCTTCATTAGATACTTTAGATGTATATGATAATGTTATAGGTTATACACAAACTAAAGAATATGATATTGATTTAAGTATTGTTAAAGAAGTTTGTGATAAGTTTAAGTTTTCAGGAGATTACTATGTACCTGTTTTAAAGTATCTTAATGATATAGGTATGATTACTTTTGATCCTAAAGGTTATGATTTAAAAAACTATAATCAAGAAATGCTTGAAGGAATAATTACTATTGTTTTATGGAAATTATATGATAGAGAGGTTGTTAATGAGTTCTAAAGTTTATGATGACCTGGGGTGTCTTCTACTTTTTAATAATATCAGTGAAGAAGATATGGGTTTACTTATAGATTTATTACAAAATGAAAAGTATGGTTTTATTGCTCTATTACGAGAGGTTATTGATGATGATAAAGTTTTACTAGAACTTTTAGATGTACTTTCAGGACAGAGAGTACAGTTCCCACCAAGAAGAAAAGTTTATAAAACATTGGAAAGAATATCAATATATACCTTCTGTAAGAAGAGAGACTTTACTTATGATAGTTATAGACTTGCAAGTAAACAATTTGGTAAAAGAATACCACAGATTAAGGCTATCATTGAAACAATGCGTAAATATGTAGATTCCGAGGAGGGAAATAGTGAAATCTAAATATAAGAAATGCGATAATAAGCGTATTGAGTGGCTAGAAAATAATATGAATAAGTTTAACTATTTTTATTTTAAGGAGAATAAGGAAGATAAAAACATAATTGATTGTTATTGGAAGGGTAATGACAAAAGTTTCTGTGTATTTTATGGAGGTATCATTGATAAATTAATTGAAGATGAGAATATACCAACCAAAAAGGAATAACCAAAAATTGCCAAAAAATGTTATTGACAGTTTTTGGTTTTTTTGATATTATTTTAATTGGAGGAAAGATTATGGAAAGAAATATTGACTCTATGGGAAGAATAGTTATTCCTTCAGAGTATAGAAAGCAATTACATATTGGAGATAAGGACCTTTTAAATATGGATGTTTTAGATAATAAGATAGTCATATCAAAGGCTAACCCAAAACCAACTGATGTAAGAAGAGAAAAGATTTTATTATATAATGAAAAGAAGATAAAAGAGTTAAGAGAAAAGTATCCTCAAGGTATGATACTAGAGTGTATTGAAATGAACGATCCGTATTCTCCTGTACCAACAGGTGTTAAGGGTGTTGTTACTCTTGTTGATGATGTTGGTTCTATTCACGTTTCTTGGGAGAACGGACAAACACTAGCATTACTAGAGGACGAAGATAGGTTTAAGATAGTAAAGTAGGAGGAATTATGAAGAAATTAGAGGAAACTAACAATGGTTATTTATATGCGAAAGTAAGTAGGCTTGAGTGCTTATCCTGGGGAGGTATGGGTATGTGTGACTTTTGTGGAAAAGATATGGACGAAGGTTATTTAGTATTTGTACTTCACAGTTGTATATGCCCCGAGTGTTTTAATACCTGGATAGGAAGATCAAAGAAATATGAAGACGATTTAAACTACCAGGATGAAAGAGCTGATGGCTGGTTTAAAGCATATCTTGGAAGTAGTCTAGTTTATCCTGAAGGTTTTTCAAATAGGAATATTAGAAGATTACAAAAAAAGAATAATGAGATATTAAAAGATATAGAGAAACTCGATAAAGTCATAAGCGATGGTTTAAAAGATTTATTAAGTAAGGATAGTGATAAAAGTGCCTAATCAAGAGTTACCAAGTATAGAAAGATTAGATAGTATCTTTATGGGCTTATATAATGTGGTCCTAAAAGAATATAAGGATATGGAAGAAAAGAAAAATGAAAAACCTGTGAAACTTGATAGTAATAAGTTTACTGAAGATTTGAGTTTTGCATTTATTATGTATAAGGATAAAGATATGGAGTCAGTAAAGCATTTACTTGTTGGAGATTATTTTGGAGTTATATCAGCACTGCTAGGGACAGTTAATGCTTTAAGGGAACAAGGTGTAATAAGTGATGATTTATTACTAGATATACTTAATATAAAAGATTGTAGAGGGGGGAAATAGAATATGAATATTGTTACTATTGTTGGAAATATAGCAGGTATTTCAAAAATCTTAAAAGAAGATGGTAAAAAACAAATAAAACTAACTATTGAGTTAGAAAAAGAAACATATACGGAAGATGGTATTACTCATAATGTTATAGTTCCTTGTTATATGGAAGATCCATTGGATGATGTTGAGATCTTTTCAATAAGTACGAGAGTATGTATAAAAGGAAGATATAGAAACGATAATGACGGTGGACTAATTGTTATTGTTGATAGAATAGTAAACTTGTAGGTTAAGGAGGAAATATGGGTTTAGATCACGGTATCTATATTAAAAAAATTGGTAAAGGTAATAATAAGTTTAAAGATGTTGCTTATTTTAGAAAGTGTAACCAGGTACACGGTTGGTTTTTAAGAAACTGTGTATCAAGAGAGTTTAAAGATCCAAATGAGTGGTGTGGTTCTATGGTTAAAATAGAGAAACAAGATCTTGAAAGTTTATTGCAAGATATTGAGAAAGTCCTTGAAGTAAGTAAACTTAAGAAGGGTAAAGTTATTGTGGACTATGATTATAAAATGATATTGGGGCATAAATATAAAAGACCTGTAAAGATGGAAGGGAGTGTAATTAAAAACCCAAAGACAGCAAAGAAACTTCTTCCTTGTTGTAAAGGTTTCTTCTTTGGTAGTTATAATTATGACGATTTCTATTTAGACCAACTATATGATGTAAAAATGCAATTAATTGAAATACTAAAAACTGTTGATTTTAATAAGTATAATGCTTACTATTGGGGTTGGTGGTAATATAATGGAACACGAGTTAAGATATGGTCTTACTGTTCCTTATGTTAGAGAAAAGGGTGTTTATAGTGGAACAACTTATTATATTGTAGAGGGTTATCTAACTCCTACTGCGTATATAGTTATACCAAAGAAGATAGGTTTGTTTAAGAAACACCCTTTTTATAAGTCCAAAGAGGAAATGCCATATACAAAAGCACCAGGTGGAATTACCTATGTTAGTGATGACTTCTATATTGATTGTGTTGGTAAAGATAATTTTGTAATAGGGTGGGACTACGCTCATTTTAATAATTATTTATATTTTGAAGATCCAAAACCACCAGCACCATCTTTTTGGAATTATAATGAAGGGCATAAGGTTACATTAGAAGAAGTAAGAAGGGATGTAGAAAAAGTTATTGACTATGTTAAGGGGGTAGAAAAAAGATATGAGAAATCTAGACGAAATACTAAAGACAAGAAATCTAAAAATTAAAGCAATAGAAAGAAATATGCCAATGGTTGGTGGAAGTTATTATGATACTATTAGTGGTAAATGGCTTAACTTTATGTTTTCAGTACAAATGGGTTGGGAACATTTATCAGTTAGTATGCCTAGTAAGACACCTAGTTGGGACCAAATGTGTGTTATGAAAGACATATTTTTTGAAGAAGAGGAAGAGTGTTTTGAATACCACCCTAAAAAGAGTGAGTATGTTAATATGCACCCACACTGTCTTCATATTTGGAGACCAAGAGTAGAAGATAGAATTAATGCTTTTAGTCAATTAGGTTTTATTAAG
Organism: Bacilli bacterium; assembly: GCA_017651565.1. GTDB lineage: Bacteria > Bacillota_I > Bacilli_A > RFN20 > CAG-826 > RGIG9670. Next base: position 35,559 of record JAGCCQ010000050.1, read on the forward strand.
CCTTATAAAGTTAATGTGCTTGAGGTTTTAAAAGATTTTAATATGAGTGAAGAGCAAAAAGAAGCTATGGATAAGTTCTTAAGTGCTGAAGGATCTAGTGAAAAAGTTGATGAGTTAACTATTACACTTGCTGATAAAGTACCTTTAGAATTATTAGATATAGTAAAGCCACCTAGTATTTTAGTTGGGACTAAAAATACTGAAAGTTTTAATGCCTTTAAAGATGTGGCTAAAAGTTTCGGTAAAGAAGTTAACCCATCTAGTATTTATGTGGATGGTGTTAAAAATGAGTAATGACTCTTGGAAAGATTGTAAGTTTGATTTTAGATCAATACCAACTAAATGTGATAATTGTGGTAGTGATAGAGTAAGATATACAACAAACGATGAAATCTATGGAAAGATATATGGTAACGGGGGTTGTTATATTTGCGATAGTTGTAGATCCTATGTAGGTGTTTATGATACTAAAAGTAAAAAGCCTTTAGGAAGATTAGCAACAAAAGAATTAAGAGAATTAAAGATGGCTTGTCATAGTAAACTTGATCCTTGGTGGAAGAGTGGTAAGTTTAAGCGAACTGATTGTTATGGTTACCTGGCTAATAAGTTAGGGTTACACTTAAGAGAAACTCACTTTGGATGGTTTGATAAAGAGTATTTAGATAAGTCATTGATAATTCTAGGTACAACAACCGAAGACGATATTCGTAAGTATGTTAATAGTAGGAAGGAGATTAATAATGGATAGTATGTATTTGGAAGATAGGGCTTTAGAAAGAAAGCATTTAGAAGACGATCTAATGCGTCTTGTTGATAATTATATGATAGTAAGTGAAGAATATAATAAGACCTTTAGTAGAGATAGTGCTTTTATAAAAGACCTTGTAGCAGGTGGTTTAAGAGGAATACTTGCTATATATGAAGTATATGCAAGGGACGGGCATATATACCCTTCTTATGCTTTGGAAAAACTAAATAATGTATTACCTTTTATAGAAGAGAATATAAAGTATTTTGAATTAAAGTTAAAAGAAGAAAAAGAAGATATATAGGAGAGTTTATATGAAGATAAGAGATTTACCTTTAGGGTGTATTATATGGTATCGTAATGATATTTTAGGAATTACAGGAGCAACACTTCCTGGTAAATATTATGATATGAATTGTAAGAAGATTAATGGAAATGATTTTGATTATGAATTAGTGGAGGAATAAAATGCGAAGAGGAATAAAAGCAAGTTTATATCTTCCATTAGATTGTCTTGATACTCTTACAAATAGAGAAGAAGATCTTAATGACTACTTTGATAGTATTAAAGATTTTGCTTATGATTATGGAAGTATGGAATATCAGGAAAAAGAAGTGTGCTACTTTGATGTTATTCTTTTAGATAAGACAATAAAGAGTGTTAGACAAAAATATACAGGTGTAAAAAAGTATTTAAAGGTTTTAACAGGTAAACAACCAAAACAAATCTTTATAATTACATTTGATAAAATAATGTAGGTGGTATTATGAAAAATAGATTAGATCTAGATAAAGTTATGAGTATAACAACTATTATTGTGGCATTTATATTTTTAGTTTTAACTATTATAAACCTAGTAGTACTTGATAGTGAGCGTTTACGCTATTTTATATTTGGTGGAAACGCAATACTTATTATCTTTTCTTGTATTAGGTTTTGGGTAATAGATAGTAATATGAATAAAGATTTTAAAGAAATGACTCGTGCTTTTAGAGTAATAAAAGATATGCACGAAGATTTATATAAGGAGAACCAAGAGTGGGAGATAATTACGAAGAAAAAATAAGAGAGAGAAGAGATTACCAATTCTATGATGACGAACTAAATGAAGAAGTATGGACTAATATAATGATGTATTCTTGTACTAGAGGAAGTTTTAAAGAAGTTTGTAAGGCTTTTAGAGAAGTTTGTTACGATCAGGTTAGTTATTATGGAGAGGATAACTGTTCCCCAATATATAAAGACGAAGAGAAGTACCCAAGAGAAGTAATAGATCAACTAACATATCTTCAGCGTAAAATATCAACAGCAGTTGATTTATACGAGCAAGGACTTGTTAATGGAAGAAAGTTTGATTGGGACTATCTAGTTAGTAGGTTAGGGGTTTAAAGAACATTGAGTAATGTTCTTTTTTTATATATAATATTAGGAGGTATGACTATGAGTGATAAAGAAAAATACTTTATATTATTTACCTTATTAGGTATTATTATTGCTATGTTTATAATTTATATATGTTTAATTTCAGAGATAAATGATATAAAGAAAACGGAAGAAGAGCCAAAATATTGTAATGTAAAAATAGAAGAGGGTATTAATGGAGATGTTTTTATTATGAATTGTGTACCTAAATCTATATACAAAGAAGTAGTAAAAGAAAGTATAGAAGAAAAAACAATATAAGGAGTTTTTATGGAGCAAGATACGGAGAAGAAAGCGTTGGACTCTTTCTTTAGTGCTATTGATAGCTTTAGAGGAGTTAATACTGACGCTAAATTAGTAAGAGAAGTAGTAAATATTGAGACTTGGCTTTCAGAGGAGTTCTATTCAGGACCAAGTGCAAAACAAATATATCCATATTGGAAACAGGCGATAATAGATGTTTTTAATTCTCCAACAAGAATTAATGAGGTTATAATTTCAGGTTCTATTGGTACAGGTAAAAGTACTATAGCGTGTTATATGATGATCTATCGTCTATATGAGTTAAGTTGTTACTTTCCACCACAAGCATTATATAATCTAATGTCTAATACTAAAATCTTATTTGCATATTTTAATATAACAAAAGATTTAGCAGGACAAGTTGGTTTCGCACAAATGAGAGACATAATAGATACTATCCCTTACTTTCAGAACATATTTAAGAGAAATGAAAAGAAGAACTCACAGTTAGAGTGGGAGCAATCACATATCTATATGAAACCAGCAAGTAGTTCTAATGATGTTATAGGTATGAACTTAATATCTTTCTTTATAGATGAGGCAAACTTTTTTAAGGGAGATGGGCTTCAATCAACAGGTTCTTCTATAAATGACGCTCAATCAAGAGCACAGGAATTATATAATTCAGTAAGAACAAGAGGAAAGTCTCGTTTCGTTGTAAATAATGAAGACTTTACTTTTAATATTCTAGTGTCATCAAGTATGTATGAGTCATCATTTACAGCAACAAGAATTAGAGAAGGTCAAGGAGATCCACACACTAAAGTCTTTGAACCAAGGATATGGGAAGTAAAGAATACAAATACCTATTCTAAAGAGAGGTTTATAGTCTTTTCGGGTAATGAATTAATTGATCCAATGATTTGTGAGACAGTTTCAGATGTTAATTATATAAGAACATATTATAAACTTAATGAAGTTGTGGCTAAAACGCCAAAAGAAGCTATAGCCGATATAACTGATTATGATATTAAAAAGAGATTTATTGAAGTACCAATGAACTTTTATACAGATTTTAAGGCTAATATAATTAGATCTTTGCAAGATATTGCTGGTGTTCCTGTTAGTGCTATGGGTAAGTTATTCTCAAATAGAGAAGCCTATGCTAAAGCAATAACTGAAGAATTAAGTCCTTTTATACAGGACGAGATTGTAATTTCTACTAACGCAAATACAACAATACAAGACTTCTTTAGACCAGAGTATCGTCCAAAAGATATTGAGAAGAAGAGATTTTTACACATAGACCAATCTATTTCAGGGGACTCAACAGGAGTAGCACAATGTTATATAGACGAGATTGTATATGATAATTACGGTATACCGAGCCCAAGAATAAAGATAGATTGGATGATTAGAATAAACCCACCGAGACTACCTTATCAAATAGATCTTGCTAAAGTAAGAAGTGTTATTCAGTGGGAAGAGCAAAACTTTGGTATAAGTTTTGGGCTAATATCTTATGATACTTTCCAATCTTATGAAGCCGTACAAGATCTTGAAAAGTCAGGATACCCTGTTAAGTTTAGATCAGTTGATAGAACTGATAAGGAGTATTTAGATCTTTGTGATCTATATTACCAAGGAAGAATACAGCATTATAGAAACGGTATCTATGAGTTTGAACTGTTTAACCTTAATTGGTTCCGTGCAAAAAATAAAGTAGACCACGATAAAGATAAACATAAGGACTTATCGGACGCTGTATGTGGCTCTGTTGCTAATGCTTTAGAATATCCAGCAATAGAGGAGATTCAAAGAGAACGAGATATAAATATATTTTTAGAGGATAGGAATTACGATAATATAAATAATAGTTATAAGAAAGACCGTGACGAATTGTTAAGTGGTTTTTTCTAGGAGGTAGATATAGTGAAAGAAAAGTATATATGGAATTATGATATAAAGATCAAGACTAAAGATGGGACTTTTGATTATGAAGATAAGCCTTTAGATATGCTAGAACCTATCTTAAAGGAACATCCAGAGTATGAAGAAGTGCAAGTTAAACATAAGGTTTTAACCAAGAAACCACCAACTAAAAGTGTAAAGTTTGTGTCAAATAAATAGTCAATGTGTAAAGTACCAAGAAATCATAAAATAAAAAAATTTTTTGGTACTTTTCTTTGTTTTTAAGCCTTATTTTATGGGGTGTGTAAAGTAAATGTAAAGTGGTTTACATTTGTTTCCACTTTCAAAATGTGGTATAATATTAGGTAAGAAAGGAGGGAAAGTGTCTTGAAAACATTTAAGGATATTCAAGATATTGTTATCAAGGAGTGCCGAGTAACAATTGTTGATAATAGTAAATGTTGGAGTAGGACACACGCACACGTTAAACAAAGAAAAGTTTGTAAATGGAAACAAGCAAGTAGTATTCAATCAACCTTCACTCTGTTTCACGAGATAGGTCATATAATGACTTATAAGGGTTGGATGAGAAGATGTGAGAGTGAATACTATGCAACGGTTTGGGCTCTTGATAAATGTAAAGAGTTTAAACTAGATGTGCCAAAGTATATAATAGAGGCATATCAAAGGTATGTCTATAACGAACTTGAGCGTGGCTTAAGGCGTGGTGGATCTAATTACCCAACAAAAGAAGATTTGTGTTTATTATAATAGGAGGATAAAATGATAAAAAACAATCAAGATCAGGATAGACAGTTACAAGAGTTAGCAAATGACTTTATGTCTTTCCTATATGGTGTTAAACCAAAGCGTAAGAGGTTAAGACCTCTTACGAAAAGACTAACATATAATGGTGTTACTATAAAGTGGACGGAAGATGGTAGAGGCAATTTCCTAGATTTTGTCGGTAGCCACAAGTACGATTATTATGTGGGTAGGCTTAACGAAAACGAGTCAATTCGTGATTATGTTAAAAGATTAATTGACGAGGGGGCGTTTAAATGATAGACAATGTCGATCGAATTGAGATAGTAGGCTTAAATGGTTATGATAAGACCATTAAGCCCTCATCTCCTAGAGTTGTGGAGTCAAAATACTATATAGAGTACTATGACGATAGATTTCAGTATAGGCTTATAATTAAAAACGAAGTTAAAGAGGTAAAACTCTATAAAGGTAAAACCCTACTCAAATCAATAAAGACTAAATAAAGAGACTTAATTGTCTCTTTTTTATATATTAAAATAGAGGTGCAATTAGTATGAATAACATTAGTTCCAAGATATTGGGAAACATAAAAGAAAGTAAGAAGAGAGTTATAAAAGAGAGTTGGGTGGAAGTGGACCACAAGAGCGTTAGTGACGCTGATGGTTTTACAACTGAATACACTTTATATAAAGACGATAACGGTAAGTTTAAAACTGTTTTTGGAGACAGAGATTTATATAACCCTGAAGATAATGCTGATATGGAGTTTGATAATGAAAAAGAAGCATTAGACTTTTATAATAGTTATGAAGGAATCGTTGAATCTTCGTATAATAAAGAGGATGGGAAAACTGATGAAGAGGTCTATGAAGAGTATATGGCTCGTGAGAAAGAAAGAGCTGAAGAGGGTATTAAAGACTTATGCAATCAGATAACAGACGAGAGAAGACAGAAGTTTGAGGACCTTAAGGTTTTAACTGATGACAATATTGATTATGAGAAGACTTTAGTTAATGGTTTCTGGATACCAATAGACTTTGTTTATGCTGTTAATGACTCTGGAAAAGGGCACCACTTAAACCCATATATGGATCTAACTGATACAAATATATACTTCCTAGTTTATGAAAACGATACTATAGAAGACGCAATTAGAAGTTTATTTGATGAATACAAAGCTGACAGTGCTTATTCTTGGGGAGATAACTTCTTATATGCTCTTGATAAGGCTAACCCAAATGCTTATCAAGAAATGCAAGATGACTATAGTGAAGAGGAAGAAGACTAAATATAAATGTCTGATGAGTCATTAATACAAGTGCTTGGTGCTTGTATTGACACTATCTGCGAATTAAAGATCGACAATGCTGATAAGATAGAACTCTTAATCAACATAAGAAACTTTTTAATGGTAGATAAGTATAAAAGGAACATAGACATTTTGCAAAAAGAAGAATATAAACTAGGGGAAAACAAAAGATATAAATAGAGGAGGACTTATGGCACTATTTAAAAGAAAGAGTAAACAAACACTTAACGAGGGTAATGCTAATAACTATGAAATCGCTGGACTAGACTCGTTTAATTTTATACGAGGGTTAAGAAACATCGCCTCTGATACTTATAATGTAGACTATGTACTAGATAGGATGTTAGATGACGCTATAATTTCATCAGCTATAGATATGTATATAGATGATACATTACAAGTTGATCCACAAAAACAAGAAATATTTTGGGTTGAAGTTGATAACACAGACGATAGACTAGAGGATGAGTTAGCAAAAGGACTAACAACAGAGTTAAACAACTTCTTAAAATCAGAACTTCAAATGAATAAGAACTTAAGGCAGATCTTAAGAAGAGTTATTGTTTATGGAAGTTGTCCTACTCGATTAGATTTTATTGATAAATTAGAAGACGATAGGCTAACATTAATTGATAAGAATAAGAAAACCTTTGAGAGTGTTAGCGAGGTTATTCAAAAAGATATTTTTAGTGGTAAAGAGCAAGAAGACTTAACAGGGGCTTTATCAAAATTAAAAGAAGGGTTAGATTATAACCTAGAGAAAGCCTCTGATTATGATATAAAAAAGAAGATTGAAGAACTTGTTAAGGCTAGTCCTGGGAAGAAAAAATTAAAAGAAGATGTACTTTCTCGTGACGATAAAGAAAATGTTAGAAGGTTAATGCGTGGTAGATGGTATACTGAAATAGTTTCTTCAGGAACTAATATCTGGGAGTTATGTGGTAAAGGAAAAACACTTGCTTATATGGATGTTAGAAAACCAAACTTCTTAATAAACCCAATTAATATTGTTAACTTTTCAAATGATACAGGTAAGTACTTTGTAAACTTTGAGGTTGGACCTTATCAAGAAGTAGATACAAAGAAAGATTACTTTGTATTAAAGAGAGGACAATCTTATTTAGATAAATCAATAGTTGCTTGGCAAGTATTATCAGCACTAGAAGATATTTTATTACTAACTCGTATGACAAGATCAACTCTATATAGAATATTCTCTGTCGAGGTTGGTAATAAAGGAGATGTAGCAACAAAACAATTACTTCAAGATTTAAAAAATAAAATAAAACTTGATGAAACAATAAATGTTAAAGAAAGAATATATAATTCTGATTTAAGACAAATACCATTAGGAGATAGTATATTTATTCCAACTAGAAATGGTATTGGTAATATAGATGTTAAAGTAGTTGGTGGAGATGTTAATTTAAAAGACGCAATAGATCTTGATTACTTTAAAGATAAGTTATTTGCTTCATTAGGTATTCCTAAAGCATTTCTTGGTTTCTCTGAAGAGAACGGTGGTGGGTTAATTAATACATCGTTAACTCGTATGGATATAAGATATGCAAGAACTATAAAAGGAATACAGCAAATAGCTGCTGAAGGTTTAAAGGAGTTATGCTTAAAGTATTTATCTTTTACTAGACCTGAAAGTGTTTTAAGAGAATTACCAGATTTTAAAATTGTATTTACATCAATTAATACTGAAGAAGATAATCAGCGTTGCGAAACAAAACAAGTACAAATGGAAACATTAGGAAAAATACTTGAGGCGTTTGAAGGACTTGGTATTAGTGTTGGAGAAACACCAACGCTTCGTGACGAGTTAATTAAAGAGTGGCTTGGATCTAATTATTTAGAGATTATAAAAGAGGCAACAAAAGACGGAACACTAGCACAAGCAGACGAAGGTGGATCTGGTCTTGGTGGTCCAAGTTTGGGAGGAGGTCCTAGTTTAAGTGGAGGACCAAGTCTTGATACTTTTGATGGAGGACCTGATCTAGATAATTTAAGTGATGAGAACCCAGCTGAAAGTGATATTGATTTAGATACAGAACCTATAGGAGCAAATGACACAGACTTTGAGGCTAACCCAAGTCCAGAAGCACCTAGTGGTTTAAGAAGAACATTATAGGAGGTATATTATGAAGATACTAAAAGAAAACACAATTATAAAGACTTTAAAAGAAAGTGATGTTAATGCTGAAGGTTTAACTCTAATGGAAGTTATAGATAAACTATATGGTGGCTCTTTTGATTGTGATGTTTCAGATGTAGACATAGATATTTTAGTTTGTTTTAGTTACGATAAATATGTACTAGAAGATGATGAGTATTCTCGTTTCTTAAGAGTACTTGCTGAAAGAACTAAAGTTGTTAAACAAATAACAGGCGAATATGGAAACACTTATGTCTGTGATTTTTCTTCTGTATTTAAGCCTTACAATGATGAGTTAATGAATATTTTTAATATGAATAACTCCGAGTTTGACGATAGCGAGGCTTACTATGAAGCAGTTGTTAACCTAGAGGCATTAATTCCAGGTTATGCTGGAGAAAGAACTTATAAAGAATTAAGTGATATACTAGAAGGAAAAGGGGAAAAACTAGAACCTGTTAATCAATTCAATCATAAGTCTTTAGACGAGGCTATTGATTTAAGTAAAAATAGGGCTATGGCTGGTGCTTTAGATAAAAATAAGATTGCAAAGTTTTTAAAGGACGCTGTAAATGATTTACAAACAACTAGTTATACTTGTAGTCAGTATATTTTAGATCCAGAACTTGCTATCTATGTTGGTTGGTCTGCTGGATGGGGAGATGAAATAAGAGACGATATAATTCAAGATAAGGAAAACCCTGATTATGGACTAACGGCTGGTATCAGAATTAGAGCAACTTATTGGGCTGACTTTGAATATTTAGATAGTCCTTATTTTAAAGAAGATGGAGAGTACTATGACGCTGACTTATCAATGAAACCTAATATGACAGATAAAGACTATATTAAAGACGCAGAATATCTTATAAAGTGTTATAAAGAAATTAGAAAAGGTTTAGATAAAGGTACTTTAATATATGAGTCAAAGAAGGTTAAAGGAAAGAAAAAACTTAATGAGTCTAAAAAAGTATTAAAAGAAGGAAAAGAAAAAAAGAAATCAAAATTATCTTCTAATGATATTTTTGATGGTGTAAACTTTGAGTTTAAAAGTGGTAGTGATACTTTTTATATGTATGCTTCTTGGTATGACAACTTTGACTTTGAAGAAGAGATAGAGAGTGGAAATATACCAGAGGACGCAAACGAAGAAGATTGGGGAGCAATATATTTTGATATATATGATACAAATGGAGAAAACATTGACGGTGGCTTAATGGTTACTGATGAAGATGATTTTACCGTTGAAAGTCTTTGCTCCGATTTAGCTGATCTTGCTGGATACTCTTCAGTAACAAATGCTAAATTAATAGATAGTATCCCAAATAAAGATGGTGGTAAAGGTGCTAAAGTAACTTTATCTGATCTAGATAGTGAAGGGAAGAATTATACATTTACAGGAGATAGAGGTAACGGAGAAGAAGAGATGATACTTAACTTCTTCACTTCTGGTAATGCTGATGGTATAGATTATACTTTCTATACTAAAGATGGATCTGAAGTTGACGGTGGCGTTCTAGAAGTAGATAGTGAAAAAACTTGGAACTCTCCAGAGGAAGTTGCAAAAGAAATTATAGATTTCCAAGGAATTAAAAATAAAGGAGATCTTAAAAAGTTAAACGATGGCTCTATAGAAGACATTTTAGAGGAATCAGTTAAGTCAAGTAAAAAAGTATTAAAAGAAGCAAATAGAACAAAACTAATTAAAAGTTATCTTGATTGTAAGTTAGAAAGAGATGGTAGTGGTTATGACATTGGTACTTCTTTTAAACAAGGAGAAACAGTAGAAGATTTTATTAAAGACAACCACATTTCTATAGACAAGCCACTTTATCTGTTAAACAGATCTTTAAGAAATAACGGAATTAAACCTGTTCGTGCTTGGTTAGATGATGAAGAAACATATAATAAGTTTAAAAATTATGTTGATTGGCAATTAAGAGATGGTGCTATAGACGATCCAAACTATGTTATGACTTTATCTGATGAAGAGTATAATAACTTATTAGTAAACTCTTGGATGAAGGATGAAGAAATGCGTGACGCATTTGAAGAGTTTGGACTAGAAGAGTCAATGGATCTTGTTGGATCTCATCCTGGTTATAATGACTTTAAAGGTAAAGATCAATTAAAGAAAGCATTAGTTTCTTCTATTACTGATTGGATAGACGATAATTACGGTAGCACTGAAGCTGATGAACCTTGTTACAATATGAAGAAATTAGTTGATACCATAATTGACAGTGGTTGCTTAAGACAAAAAGATTTAAAAACAGTTATTTATGGTGTTATTATTAGTTGGATAGATGATAACTATGGTAGTACTGAAGCCGATGAGCCTTGTTATGATATGAAGAAGTTAACTGATGTTATTGTAAAAACAGTACAATCAATGAAGTTAAAAGAGTCAGACGAAGGTATTATAAACCCAGACGAAAAAGAATATTATGATGATACATTATATTTAGTTGGTTTATACCCTGGTGTTGGTTACGAACTTGCAACATTTAAAGTTTATGCTAACAGTGAGGAAGGAGCACTTGAAACTGTAGTTGCTTATTGTGAAGAAAAAGGATATTTTGGTTTAATTACACCAATTAATGATTTAGAAAAAGAAGTAGAAGAAACTTATAAAGATGAGTTTGCTGAATATCAAGCAAAAAACCCTGAAAGTGATTCTTTTGATTTTATTACAAATTATCTAAATTACATTTATATTGACGCAACTCCAGAAGGTGCTAGTAAGCCATATTTTATTGACGGACAAGCAGTTTGTCATCCAATAGATAAAATAAATGAAAGTATTGATTATGATAAAATTGTTGACGAGGGTATGACCGTTAAAGAACTAGACGATATAGCACAATGGTTATATGACTATAGAAGAGAAGAGTGGGACAAGTTTACTGATATTGAGTTAATTGAATTAGCAAAATTATGTCAGTTAACAGACGAGAACCCATTTGGAAGAAGTTATGATGATGAAGTTTTTGATGAGATGGATCGAAGAGGTTTATCTTTAAATAAAAATGAAGCCGTAACAACAAGTGAACCAAAAAGTGCAACTCAAACAACTAATTCTAAAAAGGTTAAAGATTATCTAAATTATGAGTTACAGGACGATGATACTGAAACAGGTGGTGTATCTTTTAATGGAGAAACTGTTGAAGATTTTATCAAAGACGCAGATATAAAAGACGATGATGACCTAGATAAACTTAATAAGGCTCTAGTAAGTTGTGGAATAAAACCTATTACTGAAGGGTATGAGGGTAATTATCGTGGAGATGATTATTGGGACTTAAGTGATAGTTATACTAATGGTAATATAACAGAGGAAGAACTAGCACAAAGTCTATTAGATATGTATGACTCAAGAATAGAAGCTGTAAAAGCATTTAAAGAGATAACTGATAATAAAGCATTTCCCAGAAAAGAAAAATCAACAGGATCAGATATAAAAGAGATTACTGATGAAGAGATGGGCTCTTATATAGAAGCCTGGGATAATGGAGACGAGTTACCATTTGAAGGAGATAGATTTATTACTGTTGGAGATGGAGACGGTCCTATTCGTGGTGTTGGTGGTAATGGTATTATTGTTGCATTAGATAACAGAACAGGCGATTGTTGGGTTGAAGAGTTTGATAGTAAAGATAAAGCAATATCGTGGTTGAACGATGAGTTTAATGTTGGCGATGTTATTAATGAAGAAGAAAAAAGAAGAATAGACGAAAGTTTTAATATAAAAAGTGCTTATGTTTATGAAATAAATCTAATTAATATAATTGTAACTAACGGTCAATTTAGTGGATATTCTTACGAAGATATTAAAAAGGTATTAGAACAGAACATTAATTCCTTTACTAAAGATAAAGCAGACGATATTGAACTTAATGATGGTAAATGGTTAATATTTGATGGTGTAAAAGGAATAGATAGATATAGATTTTATCAGTTTACAGTAGAAAAGCGTATGGTTGATCCAAAAGATATAAAACCATTTCTAGAAGCAAAAGATGAGAGTTATGATGAGTATAGAAATTGGTGGGGCAGTAATATACAAACAGCAGTACCAAAAGAAGCACAAAAGATAATAGCAGATCGTTATAGTGAAGACGAAATGATAGACTTACTTAAAGATTATGAATCTGCTGGGTTAGACCGTGTTGCTTTTAGAGATTCAATGGGTAATGGTAAGTTGAGAAATGAGTGGCTAATTATAAATGATATTTATATGATGGGTTTAACAGACGAAGATAAATATCCTAGATTGCATAAAGTTGCAAAAGAAATATACGATAAAAATAATACTGAAAAAGCAAAAGCAGAAGAACTTAACGGTGGAGGCAAAATAGAAAACGCCGTTAAGTTAGCCTCTGACGATTATAGAATACACTTCGATAATAGAACACCATTTGATATGTTCTATGCACCTGAAGAGGATGAATACCTAGAAGATTATGATTATGTTAAGTATTACAATAAGATTTTAAATAATTTAGGTTATGCTAATATTTTAATAAATCGTAGTCCTATGGTTACTTATGTATCTGATGGAAAGCAGGAGATGGACTTTGGTAGTGGTTATGTCATAGATTTAAGAGCCTGGGATACATTTGAAGATGTTGTTAATAATACTAAAGATATTCTTGCAATATTAGAGGGGGAAGGATCTTTAAATGAATCTGTGGAAGATTTAGAAAAGAAACCCTTAAGTGTTAACAAGTTATTTAAGATCTGGTGTGATCTAATGATGGATATTGAAGATTTTGCTGATAAGTGGAACGGTTGCAAAGGAACACCAGACGAGGTAAGAAGACAAAGAATACAATTAGTTAACCCAGCTGTTGTTGAGTTTGTTAGTGAAAACTATGACTCAATTAAAGCACAATGGGACAGTTTTTATGATATTATGGAAGATAATAATTTCCACACGCCTTTAATAGCGATTGAAATGGAAATGAATAAATATAAATAAGGAGAGGTAATATGAAAGATAGATTAAGTAATACAATACTAAAAAACATTAATGAAGCCTATGAAGGTCCATCTTATGAAAACTATGTTTGTGATTATCTTGGAGATTATTTTATAGCATTAGAGGAAAAAGGTTTAAATAATGGTTATACATCTTTTTATGATTTTGTTTATAGTCTTTTAGATCACGCAGAGGAAGATGATTGGTATAAAAAAGAAATGCGTCTCGTAGAAAAAATTGATGTTATAGTAAATAAAATAATAAATTATTTATATAAAGAAGACCATAAGCCCGTTAAACGATATAATCTTTTATTAGATAAGAAAAAGACACCAAGTTTAACTAACTTTATGCTTGGATCTATTGGGTATATGTTTAAAAGTGAGGCAGATTCTAATATAGAGATTGATCCTATAGGTCTTTATGATTGGTTAAGTGGTGGGGAAACATTTGAAATGCTTGTTAATGATGATGATACACCAATGTTTAATCAAACTGCTATTGATAAACTAAATGAAATGTTAACCGAGTTAGATCCATTAATTCAACAAATAAATAAGTTATTATGTGAGGCTTAAGGAGGAAATATGAAGAATATAAGTAATGACATATTCAGTAAGTTAAACGAAAGTGCTGAAGATAGTAAAGAAAGATTACAAGATATGGCTTATAACTTCTGTAGTGAAGTTGGTAGCGAAGCTGATCTTGAATATGTAATTAAAGAAATGAAATGGTGGTTAGAAGAAAGAAAAAGACAAAATAGAGAGGATAAGATTTCTAACCCAGGGAAAGATACATTTCCTAGTGATATGTCTGATGACGCTTTAAGAAAACATTTAAAAGGTCTTAAAGGTAAAGGAAATGCAACAAAACGAGCAGAAGCAAAAGACGAAATTAAAAGAAGAGGAATAAAAGAGGCAAAAAGTATAGACGAGTTTGATCCAGAAGTTTTAATTGATAATATAATATCTATGCTTAAGGATACAAGTGGAATTAAAAATGTAACAAAGAGCCACGAAGACTATTCTGTTATAAGTGGAGACTATATATACTTTGATGAGTATGCTGACGATGGAGAAGTATACAAATGGGTTTTGGCTTTAGGAGAGGACGATCATAATGAAGAATAATGTAAGTACAAAAATACTTGAAGGAATTGAAAACGCAACTGAAATCACTTCTAATATTCAAGGAGAGTGTCCTAAATGTGGAGGAACATCACTAGACTATGGCGATGTTGTCTTTGAAGATTTTATTGACGATGGTGCTGTATATTTCCCTTGGACTTGTCCTGATTGTGGTGCTGAAGGTAGAGAGTATTACTATATATATTTTGCAACACATAAAGTAAAAGATAAGGAAGGCTACTTCGATGAAGTAGAAAAGTGGTAAGTATGAGATTAAGAGAAGGAATTGATATAACAAAATCTATGGTAAAAAGTCTTAATGAAGAAGACGAAGTTGCAACTGATAATCAATATATGGAAAAACTTAAAAGTCTTATGGATCAACTTTCAGAAGAAGGAACTGCTTTAGAGAAAGATGTTTTAGACGATCAGTATGACGAAGTCGATGATTATGAAACACCACAAGATTTTTTAGAGCACCTTTGCGATTTACATATTGCAGACGGTAGCGTAACATCTATGATTTATTATGATGATACTCTTGCTTTTTTAGAAAAACACGAAGACGAAATTAATGAATTATTAAGTGAGTTGTTAAAAGAAGTTGGAGGATCTTTCAAAGATTTATTTGGAGATAATTATGACGATACTGATCCAATGAATATAGGAACTTCAAATAAAAACTTATTTGCCTGGTTTGGTTATGAAGAAATAGCCAGAAATCTTGCTTATAAGTTAAACGAACTTGGCGACTTTAACGCAAATATATAGGAGGTAAAAATGAAAAAAGATAGATTATCAGAGAGTATTTTAAGTAATATTAAAGATGGTGGTGGTAACTTTCCAAAAAGAAAACCACTTAAAGAGTCAAAAGAGTCAGTAGTATCAAAGAAGAAATTAAAAGAAGGTAATTTCGTAATGGTTGATACACCAGATGGACCTATCTTTACTATGGCTGATGTTGTAAATAAATGGAATAATACAAGACCAGAAGATAAAAAGTTAAAAGCAAAATCTGTTAAACCAGAGGATGTTCTTGGAAAGAAGTCTAAAAAAGACGGAAAGAAATTAAAGGAAAGTGCTGATACAGTTGAAAAAGTAATCGCAGAGGTTAATAACTTAAATAATAGCAACTTAACTAGAGGTAAATTAAAAAAAGCACTTGCCGATTTAGTTGGAGATGATTTTAATTGGTATAGAGTAGATCCAAATGATGACTATGAGTTTTCAGGATATTTTACTATAAACGATGAAGACTATGAGTTTTGTGTTAACTTTGCTGACGAGGTTTATGCCGAGTTTCGTAACGCTGATGGGGATATTCTAAATGAGTCTTGTAAAGGTAAAAAACCTAAAAAGACGATAAAAGAAGGCATTAAAGATGACGCTAAAAGTTTTATAAAGGCTAACGGTTTAGAAAGAGATTTAAAAACAAAAAGTCCAAGCGACTTTATGAAATCTGTAGATAAAATGTTTGCAGATAATAATTTATGTACTTGGTGTGGAAAAAAGATAGTTGGAAAAGTTTGTAAAGATAAACACGGAAACCCTACTTGTGAAAAATGCTATAAAGAACTAAATGAGTCATATAAAGGAAAGAAATTAAAAGAGTCTGGTTTTAATTTATCTATACAAGGTACTTCAATTAAACCTTGTAATTGGTATTTAGAAAGAAAGTCAGAGTTTGACTCTTTATACTGTATGGCAATAGGTAGTGATAATTTAGATTATATTAAAGAAAAGTTAGACGTTTTTTATAATATGGCTAAAGATAGTATACTAGATCCAGAACATCTTGGTTATGTTAATATGGCTGAAGGTTATAAAGGTAAAAGAAGTAAATTAAAAGAAAGTAGTGCAAACAGAAGAAATAACTTTGCTAGTTATGTAAATAATGTTTGTAACTTCTTAAACAACTTAAGCCCTGAATTAAGTGAGGACCAAGCTGCCGAGTTAGTACATCAAGCTGCCTTTGTATACAACGATGAAGATTTAGAATTATACGAGTGTCATCATAGACTTACAGACGATATAATGAGTGAGTTGAATATTTCTGTTGAAACAGACGATGGAGATCGTATGCTTAAAACTTTACAAAGAGCAGTAGGTTATGATATTGACCTTGTTAATGAAAGTTGCAGAAGTAAGATGAGAAAAAAATTAAAAGAGTCAGATGATTTCGATATACCTAATATGACAGATGACGAATTATTTAGGTTGTTTTGGGAAATTAAAGATGATTTTGAGACAGGACAGTGGAGTTCTATGGATGAATTGCTCCCTGCTATTGAGGAAGAACTTGAAAAAAGAGATTTAGAGCCTATATATAGTGACGAATATGACGCTTCTGTTGAGTTTGATGACGGCATTATCGAATCTTGTAAGGGTAGAAAGAAAAAATCAATTAAAGAGAGTGCTGAAGAAGTAAAGGCTTTTTGGGATAAAGTTGGTAATAAAGAAATAAAAATTGGCGATAGTATTCCAATGGATAATAGCATAGGTAGTCAAGCAGAAATATTGGATCTTGGTGGAAGTTATTGGGACTATATTTTAGTTAAAGTAAATCACAAAAACGGAGATTATGAATATGTAGCTGCCTGGGCTCCAGGACTATATAATGATAAATTAGTTTGGGGACAAGGACATTATTTTGATACTGATTTAGACTCTGCTAGAAACTATTTTAAAAATAAAGTTGGTAGAGGTACAGTTTATACTGAAGCCTGTAAAGGTAGAAAGAAAAAATTAAAAGAAGATATAATAAAAGTTGGTGGCGTTGATCGTAACTATCGTGATGATATTGAAAGAGGAATTATGAACGAGATAAGATATGTTATTGATTCTGTTTTAGATTCTTTAGGTTCTGATGTAAGTGAAGAGAAACGCAAAAAACTAGAGGCTTTAACAGATGAAGATCTTTATAACATAGCGTCATCCGTATTATATGACAATCAATTCAATGTTGATTTAAGAAATGCTATCCAATATTATTTAGAACGATATATTAAAACATCTAGATAGATTATAAAATATAAAAGGACGAAAGTCCTTTTTGTTTTGCATTTATGCGAGGTTTTTATATATAAATATAGGAGGACTTTATGACGAAGAAACAAGCAGAGAAAAAATATAAAGAGTATCTTGAAGGTCATATAGGAAATGTTAGTAAAGCCCTTGAACTCCTATATAGTCTTGAGATACCCTATGTTGTTAAAAATATAGATAAGTTAAGAAGTATTGTAAAAGAGCACGATAAGTCCAAATATGATGAGCCAGAGTGGTCTGCTTATCTTCATCATTTTTATCCTACTAAAAAGGAAGAGGAAATGATGGGAGAAGAGTTTGATGTTGCTGTTAAGCACCACATTAAAAATAATAAACATCATTGGGACTTCTGGTGTGACGAAAAGGGTAAGTTACAAAAAAATATAGATAGGGAAGATTATAAACTATACTGTATTGAAAGAATATGTGATTGGTTAAGTATGGCAGGACAAAATGATGAAAGTCCAGACGGTTACTATAATGCTAATAAAGATTTTATAAAGCAACCAAAATATGCTAGAAAGATGTGTGATGAGATCTTTGCTATTATCCCAAAAGACTATGCTAAAGATATGTGGAAGGGAAATAGAGGTAAACTTGATGAAGATATATATCTAAATAGAAAAGTAGTAGATAAACTTGGTAAAAGAGTTAAGAAGAGTAAAACATCTAATACCATAGAGATTGATACACAGATGACTAATCACGATAAACAATTAAAAGAGATGAAGTTATCACAGATTAAAAATGACTCAAAGAGACAAGATCCAGAAAGAATTAGCAGATCAAAAAATGTTAAGTCAACTTATCTGGGTATGAGTAAGTTTGGTATCTTAAACTTTAAGACAACTTCAGAGTCAAGAAATGGTTATCATTATCAAACAATAGAGTTTAAAGATTTAAGACCTTTTGAAGATATAATTAAGAGTGGAAAAGATATAACACCACAAGATGTTAAGAAACAGTTACAAGATCAAGATATGAATATCTGGTGTACTGACGAGAGTTTTTCTTATTGGGCTTGGGGACATAAAGCATATAAACACGATTTCTTATACATTGATGAAAGAATACCAGACTTAAAGAAAAGAATACAGGCACCAACAGTTAATAATGTTGATCTAAATGGGGGCTCTTGTAAGCATATATTATCTGTGATAGACTATGTTACGAAACCATTTGTATTATTGGCTATCGCTGACGATATAAATGAGTACTTAAAAGGTAATGAAGAAGTAAGTCCTAAATATAAGAAACAAGATGTTGCAGTGCAGAACCAATACGATCAAGTTGCAGAGTGGGATTGGTCTGATATTGAAGATTATACAGGTTTAAGTAAGGCACAAATATTAAGAGACTTATCAAAAACAATACAAGTTGTACCTAGTATAGATAAGGGGGATGTACTAACTGATTTAGTTGGAGAGGCGTTACCTCAAGAGTCACAGGGTTTAAAAAGGGAGATAGTTAATAGAGCAGAGGAGTTACTAGCACAAGATAAATAGTAAGAGGAGATTTTATAGTATGGTAGATGTTATTATTCCTGCATATAATAGTCAGGATACAATTATTAGAACATTAAGCAGTATTGCTATGCAATTAGATAGGGAAAACATTATGGTTACGATTGTTAACGATGGTGGAGAACCTTATACAGATATAATAAAAATATTTGAACCTATTTTAAAAATAAAAGAAATAGGTTATAAAGAAAACAAAGGACCAGGTTATGCAAGACAGTATGGTATTGATAATACTAATAATGATTACATAATCTTTATAGACGCAGACGATACATTTTTAGAGGCTTGTTCTGTCTGGCTTCTAACAAATGCGATAAAAGAGTCAAATGCGAAATTAGTTATTAGTCCGTTCGTCCAAATAGGTAAGCACTGCGAACAAAGTGTTATCCCTGCTAACCTAACTTGGATATTCGGACATATTTATCAAAGAAACTTTTTAACAAAACATAATATAAGATTTACACCAACAAGATCAAATGAAGATGTTGGGTTTAATACAATGGTATATAATATAGCATTTCATTATTTTGGAGATAATGGTGGTAAACTTTTAACCACTCCAACTTATGAGTGGCATTATAACGAAGCCTCTATTACAAGAAGAGGTAAAGATGAGTATGAGTATGGTATCTGTACTCCAGGTTATATTTATAACTTACATAATGCTTTCGATGTTTGTATTAGAGAAGGTGTTACATTAAAAGAAATAGCAAAAGCTGTTCTTGAGTCATTATTTAGTTGTTTTGTTTACTATAATGTTGCTCTTGCTAAAGAAGTACCAGCACAAACATTATGGTCTATAGAAGAATTAAGCCGTAAGTTTTACTATGATTATTATAATCAAGTACAAGACTTTATATCAAAAGACGAGTATAAAGAGATCTATACTCAAGCGTATAATAGTAAAGGAGCACACTTACAAGGAATAATACCTAAAATGACTTTAGAAGGGTTTATTGAATTAATGTTTAGTAAAGAAGTTAATGAAAAAGATTACGCACAATTTGAAAAAGAAGTACAAAGTGTAGCAGAAGAAGAAAGAAATTAATTAAGAGAGGAGTTGAAAGTTATGAGATTAAACAACGAGATACTTTCAAGTCTTAAAAAAGAAAAATTAAGAGAGTCAATGTGGAAAAAATCTTTTGGTAAGAAACAAAAGTTTATTGACGATAAGCCACAACAACAAATACAAGAGGACTTAATACCTCTTTTAAATGCTTATGGTATTAAAATGATAGCAAAGCCATATATTAATAGACCACAACAACAAACATATATTGGGTTTGATAATAATAACAATAGAATACATCTAACTTTCTCTATAAGTCCTAGAGTTGTTGACGATAACTTTGGTAATATTGCTGTTAGTATTCGTTATAAAGGTAAGGATGAAGATTTAGGAACTATTGATATAAGTACACCACAGGGACTTGACGAAACTTTCTCTTTAATAACAAGTGCTCTAGAATATTTAGGACTTGATATTGAGGGTAATGGTAAGGAAGAGGAAAAGCCTAAAGAAGAGAACGATCCAGATGTAGACGAATTAATTAAGTTTAAGAGTAGTTTAAAAGAAAGTGAACTTAAAGAATTGGAGGTAGTCTATGAGTAGAAATATTTATTATAAGATATTAGAAGCTAATAGTGCTATTGCCAACAAAGTTGCTGGAGAAGTTAGAACTAAATATAAAAATAAGGAGACAGGGGAGTTAACAAAGTCTATAGAAGATGTTAGAAGAGAATACCCCTATTATGATATAGAAGATGTTGATCTTGGTTATAATATGGCGAAAGAGGAAACAGAAAAGGAACAAGAACAAAAACAAAAGGAAACACCAAGTAAGGACGAGTTAACACAAGAACAAATAGATACAGGAAATAAGATAGTAGAAATCTTGGCTAGTTATGGAATTAAAGCAGAGTTTATCACTGCTAAAAAAGGTCCTAATGTAACTCAATATTCTTTTAGTCTTGCAGGTGGAACAAGAATAAATGATGTTAAAAGACTAGATAAAGAAATTGCTATGGGACTTGCTGTTAAGAGTGTATCTGTAGAACAAGTAGAAGGAACTTCATATATAGGAATACAAGTACCAAACGAGCAAATAAATAATGTATCTTTAGACGAGGTTTTAAATAACACTAAAAAAGAAGGTTTATCTTTTGGGTTAGGTGTTAACTTAAAAGGAGAGCCTGTTAGTGCTGATATTCTAAAACTTCAGCATATACTTATTGGTGGATCAACAGGATCAGGTAAATCTTCTTGTATAAACTCTATAATATGCTCTTTAATTAAAGAATATAGTCCAGAGCAAGTTAAGTTAGTTTTAATAGATCCTAAAAGGGTTGAATTGGCTCCATATTCAAACATTTCTCACTTATTAATGCCAATTATAACTGACTCACAAAAAGCGTCAGAAACGCTTAAAAACTTAATTTCAGAGATGGATAAAAGGTATAGTACTTTTGAAAAAGTTGGAGTTAAGAATATTGAAAGTTATAATAACCTAGTGACAAAGGCAAAAGAGTCTGGTAAGAATATTAAACTAATGCCTTATATAGTTGTTGTTATAGATGAGTTGGCTGACTTAATGCAAACAACAGGAAAAGAAGTTGAGTCATCAATTCAAAGACTTACACAACTAGCAAGAGCCTCTGGTATCCACTTAATAGTAGCAACGCAAAGACCTTCAGTAGATGTTGTTACGGGTGTTATAAAATCTAATTTAGTAAGTAGAATAGCTTTTACAACATCATCTGGTGTTGATAGTAAAACAATTATAGATAAACAAGGTGCAGAAAAACTTTTAGGTAAAGGCGATATGCTTTATAGACCTGTTGGATCAAGTAATGCTTCTAGATTACAAGGTGTTTATGTACCTGATGATGAGGTTGAGGATATTGTAAGAGAAGTTAAAAATAAATACCCAACACAGAATAGTGGTACTGAAGAGACAGTACAAAAAACTGATATAAAAGATAATATTGATAATTATATAGATAGTGCCGTACAGTTGGCAAATAAGTATGGAAAAGTATCCCCTGCTATATTACAAATAGGGTTACATATACCTTATAGTAAAGCAGTGGCTATTATAAATAAAATGATAGAAAAAGGAATAATTAAAAATAAGGAGGAATAGTATGAAACTTAATGAAAGTATTTTACATAATTTAAAGGAAGGTAGCCCTGTAACAGTTATATGTGGTGGGACAAAGTTTGAGTTTGATAGTTTAGATAAAGCAAAGTCTTTCTGGTTAAACTGTTACTATAATAGTGAAGGATCAGAGCAAAGTAGATATGAAGATATTTTAATGGATCTAAATGACGGAGAAACTTTTGTTACTGACGGATCAACTCCAAAATCTGGTGTTGACCTATACAATAAATACAAGGGTGTTAAGGACTCTGGAAAGTATAAAGTAATGGATAGAGAATATACTTTAGGTGGAGATAGTTGGAAAACAGCAGAAGATTATATCACTTTCTTTAATGGATCTGATCTTGCTAGAAGTAAATCTACTTGGAAAGAGTTTAGAGACGAAATGGCTAAAGGTGGCTATGACAAGGAGTCTAAATATTTACAAAATAAATTAGAAAAAGATTTTGGTGTTAAACTTGAGGGAGCAACACCAAGAAGACATAAAGGCGTTAGAAGAAAAAGAGGAGGGTGTTAGTATGCGAGTACATAACAGAATACTATCACTATTAAAGGAAGAGTATAGTGATAACTATAAAGAGTTATTATCATCTTTACACAATGTTGCCGAAATGTTTGGCGAAGATATGCTTGATGATGAAGGCGATGTTTTTGGTGGAACTGCTGATAGTTATGCTAGTGAAATGTTAGAGCAACATTTATTTGACGCTATTTACTATAATGAGTTATTCTCTGGTCTTGGAGACGAAAAGATTTCAAATATATATAATGAGATACTTGACTATCTTTCATCTGGTAAAGTTGTGTCTGAAGAGTGGCTTAAGGGACTTTTAAGTAAGTACGGAATTAATGTTGGTGGTGTAGAAGAGAAACCAAAGGCAAAACAACCAAGTAAGAAAAGTTATAGACAAAGTGAGTTTAAAAAGTTAGCCATTGATAATCTTGGCTTTGATTATCAAATTAAAATAAAATCTCAAGATGGAGAAACTAAATGGCTAGATATAAGCCCTAAAGAATTATCTGGTATAGAAGGTATTTTAGTACATAATTTAAAAGAAGGAACTATCTATAAATGGGATAGAGATAAGGGTTATGGATATTTTACTTCAAGTGATAATGATAATAAATCAGAAGAACCAAAACATAAGATTAGTAGAACAGACTATTCAAACGATGAAGACTTTTTAAGCGAATTAAAACCAGGATATTCTTCTGAAATTGAAAACGATTATGTTATAAGAAATATTGGCGATGGTTTTCAAATATATTCAATTCATCCTTACGATGAAACAGATTATTCTTTTGCTAAATCTAAAGATGGTATTAATTGGATAGTTGTTGATCCAGAGAAAAGAACTCTTGATTTACAAACAGTAACAAAACCAGCAACAACTTATGAGATTAAAATCGAGCCATCTAACCCTGCTGTTTATGAAAACGATCTTACAGCAGTTGTTGATAAAATGAGAGAGATTGACGCTACTAAAAAGCCAAGAATAGATAGAACATAGGAGGAAGTTATGAAGTTAGGACAATCAATTTTAAAGAACTTAAACGAGATCGAAGTACACACTGTTGATAACGATCCACTTTGGGCTAAAGCTGTTGCTGAAGTTAACGCACAGTGGGAAAAAGAAAAACCAGGGGTAGCAGAAGATATTAAAGCAGAATATAAGGAATATTTAAAAACTTTAAAAGAGGCTGGATACACTAAAGAACAGATAGATAAAATGCCAGAGACAAAAGCCTATAAAGACGCTATAAAAGATCCAGACGATATATGGTGTGAGTGTGGCTATTACTCTGACGATGAAACATATTACAAAGAATACGGAGAGTTTTACCTAGGAGTTGAGTCCGAAGGATACCTTTGTAAAAAATGTATGAAGTTTACTCAAATTGGGTAAGGGGAGGTAAGTATGAAAAGTACATTAATAGAAAGTACAAAATCAAAGTTTCAAGTACTAGCACAAAAACCAGCAAATGTCTTAAAAAGAATACAGGGCGTACTTTCAGACTTTGGTTCTAATAGAAATGGTAGAATATATCCAAGAGAGTTATGGGAAAATGTAATTAATTCAGATTATGTAAAAGAAATGATTGACTCTCACGGACTTGTTGGAGAATTAGACCACCCAGAAGAAAGACTTGAAATATCACTTCAAAATGTTTCGCACGTTATTAATGATATGTGGATCGAAGGCGATAAAGTTATGGGTGTTATAGATATATTACCAACACCAAACGGAAAGATTGTAAATGAATTATTAGACTATGGTACTGATATTGGTATTAGTTCTCGTGGTGCTGGTTCTGTAGGTGCTGGAAATATAGTTGATCCAGATTATCAATTTATAACTTTTGATTTTGTAGCAAGACCTAGTTGTGAGGCAGCTAGACTTAACACAATTCTTGAGGGTGTTAAAGTTGATCTAGAGAACAACAGTGACGATAAAGTAAATAAAATACTAGAAAGTTATAAGTCAGAACTAAAAGAAAGTTCTGATGGTGCTGATATAACAGATGAAGAGAAAGAGTTTTATGGCTATGGAAATAGATATAGAACTTTAGAGCAAATGATTAAGTTATTTAAACAATATTCTTATGAGTTTGAAACTAAAGCACACAGGGAGAAAAATGAGTTCTATAGAGGACTTGCTGAAGGTTATAGTAGGGCTTCCTTTGAGTTAGAACATAATCTAGATCCAGAGAAACATAAATTAAACGAGGCTATGTCAGATCAAGAAGTATATAAAGTAGTGCTTAATTGGTATAAAGATCAAATTGAGGCTGGTAAAATGACACTTAATCAGTGTTACGAGTTACTATCAGATAAAGCAAAGGTTAGTTTAAATAAATTAGTTGATAAATCTAAAATACAAGAAAGTATAAGAGCAACATTAAAAAAACCTTTAAGAGAAGCCGTTGAAACAGTTTATTATACTCTTGCTATACCAACTGAAAAGGGGGAGCGTAACTTATTAGTTAAGGCTCCAAAGAAGTATAATATTGATAGTAAAGAAGATTATCTAAAACTTGTTGATGATTTATATAAAAAAGGTTTAATTAATTTAGACGAAAAAGAAGATTTTGAGTTTGGTAATTTCAAATGTATTGAAAGAGACGATTCAGCAGAGTTTTTCATAAGCCACGGAATTAAACTATTAGACTTAACATCTAAAGGTAATAAGTTAAAGGAAGACTATGAAGACTATGCAAACAAAGGAGAATACTCTGATAAAGTATTTGTTGCTAAAGCAAATGACAACGAAAGAAAAAACTTAAAAAAAGAACTTGCTAAAAGATTTAAAGTAGGTACAAGAGTTTATGTTTATGGAGAAGGTCCTGGAAGTGTAAAACTATATGATGAGAAAAATGGAGAGTTTGGATCTGTAAAAGTTTTATTAGATAGGGGAGAGTTGATCCCTGTTAGTCTTGGTGTAGACCGTATTGATTTGATAAAAGATGTTGAATCTTTCGTTTGTTATAACTGTGGAAAGTATTTTGTAGGTAAGTTAAAACAAAATGGTACTATGCCTAACTGTCCTAATTGCTATGAGACAGTATATAAAGACGATGATAGAAGAGATAGTGACGGACACGCTAATAAGGACGTGCATATCCATAAACTAGGAGAGTCATATAAAATGATAGGTAAACCAATATATGAAGCATATAACCCAAAAGAAGATCAAAAATATAAAAAGATGATCCAGGATGAGTTTGGCTATTGTATAGATGAGATAGATGTAGAAGGACCTGGAGAAATCTGGATATACCTTAAAGATAAATATATATCATCAGAGATGGAAGGACACACAATTCACGAGCAAACTTTTAAGGCTTGTTATGAAATGCTTAAAAATGGAATCGAAGAATCGTTAAGTGAATCTGCTGACGGTGTACCTTCATCACTAGAACTAAATACAGGAGTACTTCCAATAATAGATACAGGTATTTATGGGCGTGAAGAAGATATATGGCGTTATATAGAAGATGACGAAGGAAGTTATGAGGATGGTCCAGAAACTATGGAAGATCTAGATAAGGCTATGATAGACATCGGTGGACCTATGCTTCAAGAGATGATACAGGAAGTTTTACCGAGTGCTACTGTAGAAGTAACAGGGGTACATCATCCTACTTTCTATAACTATTCAACTGATGAGTTAGAGTTTAATTTAGGATATGATCCAAATGAACTTAATGAACTTATTAATAGAGCCGTTAGTGAAAAAGAGTTTGAAGAATACTTAAAATCATTTAGTAGTTACAGTGGTTTTGTTTCATTTATGGCTGATAATCTAGAGGACTTTGATACAGAAGACTATTGGAAAAAAGCAGTACAAGTTTTATGTTACTACCTAGGGGACAAAAAAGATTATCACGAAGCATTAAACTATGAAGCAACAACCGATTTCTGGGATGATGTTATTCAATCTTTTAGATAAAAATAATAAAAAGAACAAAGTTTGTAATTTTTTACATTTTTTGTTCTTTTTTTATATATAATAGTAGAAGAGTAAAATAACTCTTTATTGTGTTGCACTAATAGAGAAATTAGAAACTGTCTATTGGTTTACAGTGCTACTTACTACTATTACCACTAACACAAGAAAAATATTATAGGAGGAAATGAAAAATGGAAGTTAGACAATACTTAACTGAAAACGAACATTTACTTCGTAAACATAGCCGTATGATTAGTGCTGTAAACAAAGCATTAAAAGAAAATGCTAATTACGGAAGAGAATTAGATGAGTTTAAAAAAGCTAATTTAGCAGTTATGCTTGAAAATGTTTCACACGCTTTTGATGTTAGAAAAAAACTTACTGAAGCACAAGGAACACAAGTAGGAGACATAGCAAAGAAAAATGACTATTTAAACTTAATCTCTGCAGTAATGCCAACACTAGTTGCTGAAGACCTAGTAAATGTGCAACCTTTAAAACAAAAAGCAGGAGTAGTTTACTACTTAAAAAATGTTTTTGATGATGATAAAGGTGGAATTAGCAAGGGAGATGTAATATCTTCATTTGAAAGAGTTTATGTAGAAGACTCAAAACTAAATAGTGCGTTTAATTATTCTGCTGAAACTGTAGATAGCGAAGCACTAACTATCGTAGAAGGATCAGCAAAATTAGCTTGGATACCTGTAGTACCAGGATCAGTTGTAATCGGTACTGATACAGATGACGGAGAAGGTCATATCGGAACAGCAACTATTGATTACGAAACAGGTGTTATCACAGGTTTAACAGATCAAACTGAAGCGTCTTATAAACAAGACCTATATCAAGCACCAATTAGAGTGCCAAGAGTAAAAACAATCGTTACTGATATTACTGTAACAGCAAGACCTAGAAAACTAGCAACTGCTTTCAGTTTAGACGCAGCTTACGATTTACAAATGACACAAAATGTTGATTTACAATCAATCATCGCTGGTGCAGCTACTGATGAAATCAGAAGCGAAATTGATGGAGAAATCTTAAATGATTTAGCAAACTCTGGAACATCAATGACTATAAGTTGGAACCAACCTGTACCATTTGGTATTTCAAAGTTCGATCACTATGAAAGTTTCTATCAAACAATCGTTGAGGGTGCTAATAAGATTTATGCTAAAACTCGTAGAATTACAGGAAACTTTGTAATTGTAGGAGAAAACGCAGCTAATGTTATTGAAACTCACTCAAAGTTTAAGGCAGCTGCTAGTCTTAATGAGGCTGGACCACACGTTGCTGGAACACTTAACGGTAAGTACCTAGTTGTTAAAAACCCTTACTTTGACGCAGATCAATTCGTAATCGGTTACAACGGAGATACTCCTTGGGATGGTGGTTATGTTTATGCTCCATATATGGCAATTACATCAACTCAATTCATTATGGGAGAAAACTTCTTGGGTACTCAAGGATATGCAACTTCTTACGCAAAGAAATTACTTTCTGGTAACTTCTATGTAAACGGAACAATAACACATATCACTGAATAGTTAAGAGATCAAAAACCTTTTGTAAAATTGTAATTTTAAAAAAGAACCTTATGCAAGGGTTCTTTTTTTTCTGGTAATTTGACAAATCTGGCAAAATATGGTAATATTATTAGCAACTAAAAGGAGGGGATAAAATGCCAATACAAGAATTACTTACAGTATTAAGGGACAAAGATACTGTTTATTTAGAGTTGAATAATAAGGCTGGTTATATAGATACACATTATATAGGCGTTAGTGAAATTAAACTTATACAAAAATATCTAACAGCAAAGGTGGACTCTATATCAGTATTTAAGGGAAAACTTTATATTAAAGTACATTTATAGGATCTATAGTAAAAGACTATAGATCTTTTTATTTGTAAACCTATTTAAAGAGACTTTTGTCTCTTTTTTATATATAATAGTAGAGTTAGAGAAACTCTATTTGTTATTAGGAGGAGTGTATATGGAAGACAAATATAACATATTAATCACTTATAGTGGAGATGGAGATTTTAAGTTTATAGTAAGACGCATAGGGGAGATCATAATTTCAAAAACAAGACCTGTTTATATCTATAATGTAACGGCTGATGTTGTAAATGATTTAAGACCATTAAGAAGATTATTACTTAATGTAAGCATTGGATCAAAACCTGATGGTGCTTATAAAGTGTATGATTTTGATAATTATACAAATATGCCAAAGGCTTTTGTGGGACAAAGACCTAACTTTGTAGAACACGCACCAATAACTAACGCTGAAATATCAAGTATACTTAAAAGTGGGACAAAAGGTCCTGAAGTTATTGAAGAAGTTAAACCTCAAGTGCAAGGAACTACTAAAGAAGAAGAAAAAGCCCCTGAAGTAAAAGTAGAAAAGCCAAAAGCAAAATCAACTAAAGCAAAACCAAAGAAAAAGAAAAAATAAGGTGGTTGTTATATGACTAACGATGAATTAAGAAATTATATAAGGACAATGCTTGGAGATAGTTTTGTCGATGTAGAGATAACTGATGAAGATATTTATACAATAGTAAGACAGGCTCTTTCAAAAGTTGCACCCTACTACGATGGAAGGCGTTTTATACTAGGACACGGACCTGTTGTAGATTTATCTAGTCACACTAATATTAAAGAGATAATAAATGTATATAATACTAGTAATGTAAATATATATTCAATGCAAGAATATGTTTTTGGTGGTAGTGATATACTTATTTATTCAGCAACAATAATGGATAGGCTAGAGTTATATAATTGTTATAAAATGTTATATAATGAACTAAATAATCTAAAAGGTATTAGTTTTAGATATATAAAACCTACGCTTTATGTTGATGGATATACAGACGATGTCTTAATCGAGGCTATGGTTCGTCCAGAAAGTTTATACGATATAGATAGAAATAGTGAATATTTTGCTTGGGTTAAAGACTATTGTCTTGCTCTTGCAAAAGAATTAGTTGGTAGAACCAGATCAAAGTTCTCTGTTGATGGAAGTCCATATCAACTAGACGGGGATAGGCTATTAGGAGAGGCTCAAACAATGAAGCAAGAGTTAGAGGCAAGACTAATAGGATCTATCTTTATATTATAGAGGAGGAAATGATATGCTACTTTATAAAGGAGATAAGTTTATAAAAGGTAAAAAGTTTACAATAAATGAGTCTGTTTATAGATTTCAAAAAAGAGATAATAATGATAATCTTATTTTTGAGGGTATAAATGGGAGTAAGTTAAAACTAACAGAAGAAGAGTTTAATAACAAGTCAAGAAAAGTAACAGAGGGAATACACAGTTACGGTTTAGGTAGAAGTTGTCATAGAAAAAGAAGCCTAACTGAAGGAGACGGATCTGCTAGAGAACTAGCGTATAGTGTAGTTGATAACTTTAAAAAGATCACAGGAAGAGATTTAAAAGATATATTCAACTATTCAAATACCGAAGACGCTGTAGTTTTCAATCAAGATGTTGTTGACGAAACTAGTGATAAAATTAAGGAATATCTTGAAGATAAAGGAGTAAACGGTTGGGAATTAGATAAAGTTTGGGAGTTTCTAGATGATATTTTAATACCTATGTGGAACGATTATATCCCTGATGATTTTGATATGAACGCTGTCAAAGACGAGAAGAAACCTGTTAGTAAAAATAAGAGTAGTGGTAATGACTTGGCAGGTAAGGTAAATAATATAATTACTGATACAGCACAAAGTTTTTTAAATGATTTAGACTCTGCTAGTGAGGATGAACTTACTGAATACTTTGGTACTTCTGATCCTAATGTAGTATCAAAAGTTATTACTAACTTTGAAGAAAAGTTAGAGGCTGTTATGAAAGATGAACTATATTTAGATCAAGCAGATTTACTTCAACAGTTAGACTTTAAAAATCACTCTAAAAGAGTATAAACTAGAAAGAGGTTACTATGGATAATAAGACAGAGCGTAAGACTAGAGGTAGTCTTTATCCATCAGAAAGAGAAATCGAACTATACAGGAAGAGGTTTGTTGAAGGTGCTAACCAAAGAGGTAAAACAGGACTTCTATACCAAGTTGACGAAGAGAATAGCCAGAATATAGGAACAGATAGTTATTACTCATATCTTGCCCCTGTAGAAGTGTCCTACTATCTAGTACAAAACCCAAAACCAAAGTTGATCCAAAAACTAGGTTGGAACGTGGAGGATAGTAGTACAAAGCCAATGATATGTTATCTAACATTTAAGGACTCGTCTGGTAATAACATAAACCCTAGTGAGGGTGCTATGTTAGAAGTTTCATATCGTTATACAAATCACGAGATGAAATATAAACCAGAACAGTTTGACATATTAGCGTCTGTTGTAGATTTTGACTTAAATATGTTTATATGTAACCTAGTACCACACAGGGAACAAGCAAAACCTGTTGAAGAGTTACCAACACCAAGTGATCCAATTAATGAGAATAGATGGTTTGATAGAAAACTTATTTATCCAGAGGAGAAAGATTAATGTATTTAGCAGACTTGGGTAATGACGCTTTAAGTGGTTATGTTATTAAACTAATACAAGATAAAGTAAAGACAGAATTATTGGAGTATAAACATTTATTAGATGAGTTATACCAAAGATATTCTGAAGAAGATATTAAAAGAGCCATTGATCTAGGAATATCTAGGGTTGGTAATAAGGTATATATGCAAACAGATAATCTTAATGGAGAGATATTAAGATTTATAGAGTATGGTACAGGTAGAACAAAACCGTTACAGTTAGTAACAAAAGCAGTTCGTTTCATTATGGGAGGTAGAGTATGAATAATAGTATTGATAATAATTTTAGTACATATCATAAAGCCTTAATGGAACTTATACAAAGAGTATTTAGTGGAGATGTTGTATTGGAATCAACAGAATCAGCCTACGATAATGCGATAAAACAGATCAAAGGCAAGATGAAGTTTCCATTTATATCAATATACCCACTTCCAACAATATCATTTGATAATAGTAAAAATAGTTTCCCTTCATATCATCTAGGAGGTAAGATGTTTAAAGAACTTCCAACTTTTGATGAGTATGGTAATTTTACGGGAACTGATGAAAACTATGCTAAAAATGTTAAAACATTATATATTATTATAGGGTATCAAGTTGATGTTTGGGGTACAGACAGAAAGTCAGCTGAAGATGTGGTAAGAGAGTTATCTTTCTGGTTTTATGAGAACCAGGAGTTAACTATATCATATTATGGCGTACCACTAACATTTACATTTACTGTTGGCAACGCCGTACAAGATAATACCGACTTGGTAAACTATGAGAATAACAATAAGATATATAGATTTACAATGAATATAGAACTTTCCACAGCACTATTTAGGACAGAGAATTACTTTACTGTCAAAACACCGATTATCGAGATTGGTTATAAAATTGATGAAAACAATAATGAGGAGGAAAAAGATGATACCAAGAGTTAAGGTTAGTGTCTCTGAAGACACAACAAGATATTTCACAACTAATGTTGACTTCGTACCTGTAGTTATAATGAAAACAATGTCAGGAAATATTGGTACAAGAGAAATAGTTAGAAGTGAAGCAGAGTTTATTCAAAAGTTTGGAAAAGGAAATGAACTAACACCTTCTGCTTATGCGTTGCAAACTTACTTAAGAACTTACAGTTATGCGTATGTAACAAGAGTTGCTGGTTCT
Organism: Bacilli bacterium; assembly: GCA_017651565.1. Classification (GTDB taxonomy): domain Bacteria; phylum Bacillota_I; class Bacilli_A; order RFN20; family CAG-826; genus RGIG9670. Next base: position 68,141 of record JAGCCQ010000050.1, read on the forward strand.
GGTGCAAAATACGGAACAGCGACAATGAGCGTAACAGAAGCAGGAGAAGGAACTGAACCAGATGTAGAATATGATTTATTAAGTTTTAAAACAACATATAAAACACAAGGGTTTAATGGGTTAGAGTTAAAGTTAATTAATGATACAACAGCAGGAAAGTTATATCTAACAACAACTATTAATTCAACAGTTATTACATCAGTAAAACAAAACTATTCAGCAGGTGCAACGGCTAAAGATTTATCAGAGGCTTTAGATGTAATCTGTTCTTCAATAAATGCTATGAACCTAGGAATAGGGGTTACAAATCTATTTGTTGAAAAACTAGTTACTGATCCTGTTCCAACAATAGGAGAAGTAAGAACAAATATTGATGAAGGAGATAGTGGTTTAGCCAATATAACAAACAATGATGTTTTATCTGCTATTAGTTTATATGATACTTCTGATATTCAAGTAGATACTATGAGTATTCCAGAGTTCTCATCAGCAGATATAGTTACAGCTGCCGTTAAGGTTGCAGAAGAAAGAGGTTTTATGCTTCTTGCTTCAACAGGATCAAGAGATTATTCAACTTGTATAACTGACGTGCAAAACTATCCAAAGTCAAACTCATTAGCAATATACTTCCCTAATGTATTATATTCTGGGTTTGAAACACCAATTCCAGCTTGTGTTGCTGTACTAACAGGTTACGCTAGAAATGATAGTATTAATAAATGGTTAAGTCCTGCTGGTACACAAAGAGGTTTACTTCCATTAGTAAATGGACTAGATCTAACAACACCTTTAACAGAAGAGAATATGTCAGATTTATATGATAATATAATTCCTGTTAACTCAATTAAGTATGTACCAAATAACGGTTATGCTATCTGGGGACAAAAAACAACTGATACAACTGCAATCTATATGGATAGAATTAATATTGCAAGACTTGTTAAGTTTGTTTACAGAGAAGTTTATAACTTATCAAGTGACTTCTTATTTGAGCCAATTAATGAAGCAACATTTACGGCTTGGAAGTTAAGAGTTGAGGCTTTGTTATCAAAGATTAGAACTAACCAAGGAATACTTGATTATACTTATAAGATGGATGACGAGAACAACACAGAAGCTACTATTGCTGAAAACCGTTTAATAGGACAAATAAGAATAAAACCAACAGAAGTTGCAGAGTTTATTGATATAGACTTCGTGCTAACATCTGAAGTATAGTAAGGGAGGAATTAAGATATGGGACTACCTACTGATATAACAGCAACTCGTTTTAATCAAAGATTGTACCAAGTACAAAGAAAAAATCATTTTGAGATCACATTTGACGGAACAATGGTTGACGCAGGACTATCCTTGATGGTTACTTCGTTCCCTTTACCTAAAGAAACAACTGATACATTTAAAGCAAATTACTTTAATGATAGTGTTAACTTAACAGGTAAAACAAACTTTGACTCTGGGAACTTAACTATTAAAGACGCAATCAACTACGATACTGAAAAGCAATTCCAAAGATGGAGATTAAGAGTGTTTAACCCAAAAACAGGAAAAGTTGGATATGCTGAAGACTTTAAATGTAATGCTCTTGTTAAAGAGTACTCTCCAAGTGGAGATGTAGTTCGTGAGTGGACTTTAATTGGATGTTTCCCACAAAGTGTAGATTATGGAGATCTAACTTATGAAGACGCTGGAGAAAAAACAATCACAGCAACTATCTTATATGATAAGGGTTATAGAAGTGATATTGACGAGTATGCACCAGCAAATACAAAATAATTAAGAACTCTAAATGAGTTCTTTTTTGTTTGGTAAAAATTACCATTTGACATTTTTTGCCATTTATGATATAATGTCATTACTTAATTGAAATGGAGGGTTGATTTAAGTGGCAAACGAAAAATGTGAAGGATATGCTAATAGAGATACTTGGTTAGTTATGTTATGGTTACGCAACAATCTTTCTAACTATAATTACATTTGTAATCAAGTAAAGCAAAGAAAGATAGAAGATTTAAACTGTTGTGAATTAATGTGTAAATTAAGAAGACTTCATTATGAAGATAAAATTAATTGGCATAATGTTAATATGGAAGAAATAAAACAAGAGTTATTAGATTGGGAGGTAGATTAATTGTGGCAGGAGTAAAAACTTGTGGTCTATGTGGTAATAGTTATACTTCAGGTGGTTATTATTGTGTTACTTGCTATGAGTATTTAAGAAAACACCCTGAAGGAATATATCCACAACCAAATATAGGAGAAATATTATATGCTCCAAACGGAGATCCTGTATGTCATATATGTAGAAGAGCATATAGAAAGTTGGGAAATCATATTCAGTTTTTCCATCATATTTCACAAGAAGACTATAGGGAAACCTATGGGTTACATCATAGTACACAACTATCTAATGAAGACTATATTAAGACAATGCGTGATTATAATAAACAATATTATGATCTTGTTGTTGGAGAAAACTTAATCGAAGGTGGTAGATCCACAAGGTTAAAAAGAAACAACAAAGGTCCAAGAAGAAAAATAGGAAATAATCAAATACAAAAACAATATTTAAAGTGGGGAAGTTAATAGTTAACTTCCTTTTTTGTTGCCATTTTATATATTATAATGTAAGAAGATTTATTCATAGTTTTATTAAGGAGGAAGATTAATGGAAACACTTACAAAAACTTTTGATATACCCTCACAAGGTATATTTGGTGGTCCTAAAGAGGTTACAGTTAGACCAATGACTACCAAAGAAGAAAAAATGCTTTATACTGCTAAAGACGGAACATTTTTAGAAAAGATAGTTGCGTCCTGCGTAGTAGAGCCAAAAGATATTGATATAAAGAAATTGCACCCAAGCGACATAACTTTCTTATTATATATGATAAGAGAGATGACCTTTGGACCTACTTATCAACAACAAATGCAGTGTCCTTACTGCAACTTAAAGCAAGATATAGAGATAGATATTACGGAAATGAAAAACTACTTATTAGATTTTGATGAATTAGAAAAATGCTTTAATATTGAACTTCCTGTTTGTAAAGACAAATTAAGATTAAAACTTTTGAGTCAAGGAGATATGGAAGATATTGCTAATATTGTAAAAAGAAAAGCAAGAAGAGATCTAAAAGAGGAAGACCTAGACGGATACGAATATGTATATCGTTTCGCAAGTTTAATTGAAACAATAAACGGAGAAGAAAGAGATATAAATGAAGTGTTAGACTATGTTGATAATCTTAATTTAAGAGATTTCAATGAGATAAAGAAAGCATTAAGTAGCCTAAAGATAGGGTTAGATACATCAAATATAAGAGTTTGTAAAAACTGTGGCGAGGAAGTAGAGGTATTTGGGGTTACTGTCCCCGAGTTCTTTCGTTCTTTCTAACATAGAACTTATAGAAACCCCTGAAATGCAAGACTTTATTAAGGATAATCTATCAAGATACAATGATGTTTTACTTAATCAAGTCTTTCTTCAAGAACAAGGGGTTTCTTTTTCATATACGGACGCTATACCGTATTATGAAAGACAAGACCTATTAGATGTATATCAAGACTTTTTAGAAATGAAAGAAAAAAGAAATCAAGAATTATTAGATAAATATAAGAAATAAGGGGGAGTGATCCTATGGATGATAAAGGTGGAGCCTTTAGCGATGTTTCATTTAGTTATAAAAAACGAGATCTTGCTAGTAGTGGAGACTCTTATGCAAGTTTTAAGAATAGATTAGCAAGTGGAACTGATAATCTAAAATCAAATCTATCTATGGCTGGTATGCAAGTAGAGGATATGAGTGCTCTTAAACAAGCATTTGAAACTAAACAGAAACTAACAGCTGCTGAAAAGAGAGCGTATGACGAACTATGTAAAGTAATGGAGCGTTATAATGAGTTGAGTAAGCAATCAGTTATAGATATAAAAGACGCAACTGACTTTTTAGATACTTTCTCAAAAACTTTGATGAAGAATAACAAAATCTTTGATGATATTGGTAAAACTATTGAGGGTTATGGATCAGATGTTGAGTCTTTAATACCAATACTTCAAGAGGTTCTTCAAGCAAATAGAGACTTAAATGACACAATAAATAATAGTAAATCTTTATTTGAAGATTTACACGGAAATATTACTAAATTAAAAGGCGAGTTTAAAGATTTAGCAACTATTACAGGGCTTGATAATATTTACAACTCTCTTTCAGGTGGTAACGGACAGTTAGCAACATATAACTCTATGCGTAGTCAGTTCTCAATGACTAAAGGAGATTTTAACGCATTTAAAAGAGATATAACCTCACAGATAGTGGCTCAAGGAAATGTGTTTAAATATGGTTTTCAAGACGCACTAGACTATATGAATAGACTAGGCGAGTTAGGAATAACGGACCAGGAAATAGCAAGAGAGCAATTAGACGCTGTATTATTATCAACAAAATATTTAGGGATGAGTGCTGAAACTCAATCAAAGATATTTAAACAGGCAAGAAATACAAATAATATGGACTTACTTAACCAGACAAACAGAACTATGGTACAGATAATGAACGCTCAATTAGGTGTAAGTAAGAGCCAATTAGACGCTATTGTTAATCAATCAACAGAGTTAGCAGATTTATCAATAATGTTCTCTGGAAACACTAATTCATTACAATCATTTACAAAAGCTGGAAGTGCTTTAACTAGTGTTTATGGGGAACCAACTTCAAAGGCAGCTATGCAGATCGCCTCTGATTTATTAAACAATGGTGCTGGTAGTAGATATGTTTCTGTACTTGGATCAAGTTATGGGGATATTATACAAGGCTTACAATCTGGAGATGGTAGGGCTTTAAATAGAATAGTACAAGCAATACAAGGAAGTAGTGTATCACAGGCAGGAAAGAGTAATGCAACTGCGTGGGCTTCACTAACAGGGGCAGGAATATTAGATCAAAACACAATGGCAATAGCACAGGCTAATAGAATAAATGGAAAGACCTTCGAGTCAGCACTCGGAGATATTGAAAAAGCCTCTGGTAATACTGAATCTTTCTTAAGTGAAATGCAAGTTGATTTTAAAACTATGCTAGAAAACTTCACGAGTTGGCTAACTTCCTGGATACCTCTTGGTGCTATACAACACACATATTATCTATTAGCAACTGCTGATCTAGCTTTTGGTGTTGGTAGAGGTATTTTTGAAATTAGAACTTTAATGAAAAAACAATTATTACCTGGTTTAAAGGCATTTGCTAGTGGAGATCAAGAGGCTATATCTAAATTATTAGGTACAGGTCCAGATAAAGGTGTTCTTGGTGGTATAAAGGGAATAACAACTGCTCTTGTAAAAGTTGGTGGTACATTACTAATTATTAAAGATTTATTTGCTGGAATATCCAAGGCTGAAGATTGGGGTACTAGCCAAACATCGGCAGCTATCGGTAGTGTTTTAGGTGGTAGTAGTAATAACCCTGTATCTAATGTGACTACGGGAGCCATAAAGGGTGCTTCAGTTGGTGCTTGGCTAGGACATCCTGTAATTGGTGCGACTATTGGTGCTTTTCTAGGTATGATAGGTGGTAAAAATATCGCTCAATTCCTAGGAGACAGTGGATCAGCACCTATAACAAGTTTAAGTTATGGAAGAGGAGACGCAAGTAGTAACACAGTTTCAACAACAAACTTCCCTTGGAGGATGACTTCTCCATTTGGTTATCGTGGTACTTTACAGACTAAAGCAGGTGCAACTAACCCGTTCCATAATGGAATAGATCTTGCATATTCAGAGGGAACACCAATAGGGGCAAATAACTCTGGTATTGTATCAGCAAGTGGAACTTCTAATGACGGTGCTAACTATGTAATAATAAATAGTCAAGACGGCTACGAACAATTATATTGGCACTTAAAAGAACAAAGTCCACTTCAAAAAGGACAGTTTGTTTCAGCAGGACAATTTATTGGGCTTATGGGACAAACAGGAAGAGCAACAGGTCCTCACTTACACTTTGGTTTAAGAAGAGCAGGAACAACTGATTACATAGATCCAAAGAACTCAATCAACCCAACACTATTCTCTCCAGGAGATACAGGAATAAATAACCTAGGTGTATGGCTTCCTAGTATGACAGAGAGTGGTAGAAGTACAACACTAATATCTAGATTGGTTGACGCTGATACTATGTCAAAAGAGGCTCAAGCCTTATCGTTTGATGGTGTTGGAAGTAGTAGTGTTGTAAATGCTGTCGATAGTGGTTTTGCTGGTTTAATTAAAAAACTAGAAGAACTTTCAGTAAGACAGGACGAACAAGAAACAATCTTAAGGATGTTATCACAAGGAAAACAAAATAATTTATATAAAATATAGGAGGTAGATTATATGGTATTTAGAGGAAACCCAACACAAACAGCAGAGTCATCATATAATTTTGATTGCTATATTGAGAATAAAACAATTAAAGAAGGAGAAAAGGGACGAATAATACCATTAATATTTAGTCCACAATCTCTTTCTGATACAGTAACAGCAAGTTTTAATCAACAATCAATTCCTGGTGGATCTGCACCTGTAATAACATATTCAAGTACAGGTGCAAGGACAGTTAGTATGGAGTTACTAATTCCAATAGACTACCTACCACCTGGATCTCTATATTCTAATACAGAAGAATACTTAAATGCTTTTAGAGCTTTAGTATATCCAGGATATAGTGAGGCTAGAGTAATTGCTCCAAACTGTTACTTACACTTAACGAATATAGATTTAGACGGTGTATGTACTCAATGTGGTATATCATATAAACCAGATCAAAGATTTGGTATAGATGGAGCTTTAGGTGCAGATGTATCACTATCATTTACAGAGGTATTAAACACTTCTTTAGGAAGTAGTGGTGTAGCAGGTAAGACAACAATACTAAAAGGAACACAGGCTTTATATAGTGGTTCTGGTAACTATAGTAATTCTAGTAGTAATCAAAACCAACAATCGTCTGGGTACTTTTTCAAAATGAACGGTCCTACTTATACTGAAGCACACGCTAAAGTTGTAGTACACAAAAACCCAAATTATTATGATTTATTAGTTCCTAACTATAATGATCCAGGTGTATCTTATAGTTCTGGAGATTACAATGTTGTAACATTTTATTTCGCTAGTAAAAACAGGATGAACTTTACAGGGTGGTCTATACACCAAGAAGGTAATGTTTATAAATTAGTCTTTGCTGGAGAAACTTTTGCAACATCAGATAAAGTATTATATAGAAATAATATAAACTCGGTTAGTAGAGATAAGTTCTTTGAAGAAGGAGGAGAAGTTTATATCTACTATTGGTATTATATTTATATCCCTTATATCCGTTTAACCAATAACGAGTTCCAATATGCTAAAATAAGAACAATAAAATGTTCTTGTGAGGGTATCTATTAATGGCAGCTCCTACTACGGCTCAAGTATATGTAGTATTAGCAGAGAAAGAGGTTTGGATAAACCCACCTAACTTTGTATCTTTATCTATGAAAAGACTTGCTGGGGATACTTGTAACTCATTTACATTACAAGTAATGGATAACAGTGCTTTTGATCTAGAATATGCTTTACTTAATAATACGGGTGGAGATATAAAGTTTACATATAGAGACCAAAATAATAGTATTTTAAAAGAGTTTGAGGGGTATGTATTAAAAATGTCTGACTCTTTCATAGACGATAGAGTTATGTTAACTGTTGAAGGCTTTGTTGGAATTAAACTAGAAGACAAGTTTCAAAAGATTTCATTTGCTTGGAATACAGTACCAAAGTTTGATTGGACGGAGATATTCTCTGACGCTAATAACCTTTTAGGGATGGCTGGTGTTAATAACCCACAAGCGTATAGTAATGATGATATTGGTAGTAATTTCTTTGGTTTCTTAAAATATGTTTGGGACGGTGTTACAGGTAAGGCTTGGAATAACTTACAAGTGTGGTATTCTGCTGTAGCATATAACCAGAGTTTTGAGTCAGCAACTTTATTTAGACAGATACAAGAAGATCCAGAGCAATTAATTGATGTTATGCTTAATAATTTAAAAGTAGACGAAGCAGGTAACTACTATCTACCTAATAGATTATTGACAAACGATTATGAACTGACCGACCTAGAGGCTTCAAGAAATGTAAAACAATCTGGAACTATATTAATTCCAATGTGTCCTCATAAAATTGTAAAATTAATTGCAAAAGGTGGAAACTTCTCTGAACTTATACCAGAAAACTTTGATGATTTCAAAGGTACAAGTATATATGACGGAGAAAACGAAATGAGTACTCTTGATTGGTTATTTGTAAGGAAATGGTATCAGCGTCTTGGCTACTTTAAAGGGTGTGGCTGGAAGATGTTAGACTCTGACATAGAAAAAACAGATATGATCGAGGCTGATTTTACACAAACAAAACAATCATATCTTCAATATATACAAAAAGTTTTAATGCCAAATAGCGTACAGACAACGGTAATTAAGAAAGAAGCAACTAGAATTAAAAACGCTGTTAAAAACCCAGCAAGTCTTTTGGCTGGAGCAGGTTTAGGTTTATTTGCTCCTGCAAAAGATATGCTTGATAAGGTAGAAACTTTAGATAAAGTTTGGTATACAAAAGAGCGTGTAGTTAGAACAAACTTTGTCCTATCATTTACTCCAAGTGGCTATGCTAGATACAAGAGAGTAAATATAACTAATGCTCCAGAAGTAAAAGCAACCTATTATATATACGGCGATGATAGAAAAGAACTTCAAAACTCAAAGTTTGGAAAAATGATTTCTTTTTCTCCAACACTTGATGTTTTAACTTCGATGATAACAGCTGGTGCTTATACTGATGGAGATATATCAAATATAAATCTGGTAACAGGAGAACCTAACCAGGATCAGAAAGTAACAGTTAATACAGATGAATACTCTGACATTTTAACTCCGTTTGATGGCTGGGGTAAGATGGCTGTTACATTATCTAGTGGATCTTCAAGTCAAATACAAGGAAGAAGAAAACTAGAGGAGATACAAGACGAGGCTTTAAAACAATGTTATAAAGCAAAAGCAACAATAGAGGGTTATTGTAATCTTAACCCACAAGATTATATTTCAATATGTGTCATCCCTAAAGGAGCACAGGGAACAGTTCTATACCACCACACATCTGGAAACTATTACATATTATCTATTGAAGAGAGTATAGAGAGTGGAAGGCACTATTGTAATTTAGATCTTGTTAAAAATGTTGGAAGTCTAGGAACAAGTGGAGAAACTGTTATTGAGTTCCTAGGAGACGAAATGAAATATGAAGCAGGTAGAATTAAGAAATAGGGGTGGTCTTTATGTTTGGCAATCGAATAATAGAGAGTTTGAGCGAAGTTGATACAGACTATAATAAACTTCTAGACGAACTAACAAAGGTAGACTACTCTTGTTTCTATCGTGGTACTGTTGTTGATAACCACGATCCATTAAACCTAGGTAGAGTAAGGGTAAGAATACCACAGATATATGGTTCTGAAACTCAAAGAAATAGTAGTTTGTATACACCAACATCGTCTATACCATTTGCTACTTCAGCTATAATGGTTGGTGCTGGAAATAACACAGGTTCTTTTTTGATACCTAATATCGGAGATACGGTCTTTGTTACATTTGAAAACGAAGATCCAAGACTTCCAATATATTTTGGTGGTATCTTAACTAGAGATGGTACAGGTAAGTTTATAGGTACTAATGACGCAAACGATAATAATCTCTATACTGTAAATAGTACGGAAGATTTTAACACAGATATAACTAGTGAGGCAGATAGAGTTATCTATAAGTCTTTAAAGGGAGCAACAATAATAATTAGCGATAAGGATGGAAAAGAGCATATATCTATTGTCGACCAATTAGGACAAAGAATATCATTAGAGAATACAAGTGGAGATACTCTAGGAAGAGAGCGTGGCTCTAGTTCTTCAGGAAAGACGCACAACGGACGCATAGTCGCACAAAACTCTAATGGTAATACATTTACTATAGACGAGGGTAAAATCTACGCTAGAGCCCCTTTAATCGAGTTTGAAACAGATAAGTTTTTTAGAGTTGGTTTTCACGATAGGTTCCCTTATGAAGTTGCCGTTGCAAACGAGATACTTGGAATAGTTGCTCCTGTTTATCCACCAGACGATCCAGATAGTGGTGGTCCTAGTGGAGATTATGCAACTAAAGAGTATGTTAATATGAGAATAAATGAAACAGTTGGAAATATAAATAATATACTAGCAACACTAACAACACCTGGAGGTGGAAATTAATATGACACCAATAAAAGAATTACACAGTATACTTAATGATATACTTGGCTATGAAGTTATTAAAAATGAATACTTTACATTAAACTTCATAGGAGAAGGTATAACACCGATACTAATAAGTCCTAGTGGTGTTATGTATACAAACGCTACCACATATAAAATTACAGAGTTAGGAATATGGGAATATAAGTTTTCTCTTGACTCTGTAGGTGCAAAAATAATAGTAAACAGTTCTATGCTAGGAAAAACTGAAAACATATATGTAAGTTAAGGAGGGTAATATGGCTAGGTTAACAATAAATGATTTTTCAAAAGATGTTAAAGAAATCGTAAACCCAAATGTTAATAAAATAATGATAAGAAGTAGATATGATACAAAGACAAAATTACGATTACAAGACGAAAAGATAACCATAAGGAATCTTAAGGAATCAGATCTTACAGCAAAGAAAACACCAAGAGATTTGTTACACACTGTTACTGTTGTTGAAGATCAAAGACCAGATCTTATAGCATTAAACTTTTATAAAGACGCAAGACTTTATTGGGTAATTTTAGGTGCTAATGGCTTAAGAGACGCTAGTGAAATACACGAAGGCGATGTTATAACGATACCAGCAAGAGATTCAATCTATGGTGCTAATGGTATTTTATTAAGGTAGGTGTTAGTAATGAATAGTATGGACGCATTACAGGGGATAACATATAACAATACTATATTTACACAGCAAGGTGGTACAAGTTCCAGCCAAGGAACTCAAAAACTAAAAGAAGATTTAGCAATATTACTTATGCAAGAAAGAGGAAGGTTTTATCCTGATCCAGAGTTTGGTTGTGAACTTTATAAATATATGTTTGAACCTATTACAGAGGGTTTAGCAAAAAGGATGAGAACAGAAATAGCAGATACAATAAGCAGATATTATCCTCAATTAAACTTAATTAATATAGATATAACGAGTTATGACAACTCAATAGAAATAAAAATACAATATTCTTATACAGATTCAGGGAGAGCCGAAGACGAGTTAAGTCTTTCACTCTTCAATGAAGTAAATCAATAAAGGAGGTAACTAAATGAATACAAACTTTTCGTATGATAGGATGGACTATTACTCAATACTAGATTATTTAAAAGATCAAGCGTCTTATTTTTCTAATGGAACTTGGACGGACTTCTCTGATGGAGATCTTGGTACAGTTTTATTAAAACTAATAGCTATGAACGCTGATACAACAAACTTCCAAGTTGAAAAGGGTATCTCTGAATTATACCTAGATACAGTTAAAGAAAGAGTAAACGCAATAGCACTTTGTAAACTTATTGGGTATGAGCCAAGACACTATCAGAGTGCTGTTGTTAGTGTTATGTATGCTATTGCTGATGTTGTATATGATAATAGAATACCAGCTTATACAGCATTTACTAACTCAAATGGAACAGTATTTTTCTATAATATAGAAGATATACCTGTTAGTGTTGGTACAGGTAGTTTTAACGCATATCAAGGATACCCACAAGAAAAGTCAATTTCTGTTGGAGAAATTGACTCAAGAGGAAGATATTATCTACCAGACTATACAGTTGGAACAAATACAATACAAATTAAACAAGCAGGTAGTATTATGACGCACGTTGAAAACGCTTTATATGGAGAAGGAGAACTATGTTATTCAGTACACATAGATTTAGACAATAGGTTATATATTCAGTTCCCAACTTATTATGAAACAATACTTTCTCCAAATGTACCTATAGAAATTAGATACCTATTATCAGATGGTATTGAAGGAAGAATTGGTGCTGGAATATTAGATGGTATTGTAAGACTAGATAATGGAACACAAGTTGCTTATACAAATACTTATGGTAGTGAGGGTGGTTATAACCCAGAGACAGTTGAAGAAATAAGAAGAAATGCTCCAAGTTTTGCTAAAACTATGGAGACACTAGTAACTTTAAATGACTTTAGAATATTAGCAAAGGAATATGATGGAATATCAGATGTTGTAGCACTTGACTATAATTATCCAGAGAGTGGTCTTATCCAGCCAACAGACGATTATGTTAATGACGCTTATAAAGTAAACTTATATGTATTACTTGAAGATAGTGATACTATAATACAAGATGACGATGAAATAGACGAAAGCCTTGGAGAATATATAAATGCAGATAACTTTAACTTTGAGACAACACAAAATCTAGTTTTAAATAGTGTTACAAATGTATACAATACCGTTGGTGTAGACGCAAGTCTTTCTGGTTCTGTTAGGTTTGATACTTTATCAAATATAGAAGAAATTATAATTAAGTATAGTATTGTTGGAGATAATACTGATATATTAAGAATAGACTATAGTGATACTTTCTCTGACTCATATACAGGTGGAACAAACGGAACAGTTAGAATAACAAGAGATCAAATGTTAAGTGGAGATATATTAAGTATGTATTTCCAAAACAACTCTGGAAATGGTGTTGCGTACTTCTCTATATTTTTAGTTGAGTTAGCAGGAGAGCCAACAACAACTCAATATAAACAGTTAGTACAAAAATATATGGATAAAGTAGCAAAAAGAAAACCAGCAGGAATACAAGTAAACTATTTTGATGTTGAATATATAAGACCAACTTTGATTATGAATATTTATATGGATGAAGAAGATTTAAGATATAGTACAACTTCTGGATCAGTTAAAGCATATCTAGAACAACTATACTCAAGAAAGAATAGAAAGATTGGGGAAGCTGTATATACTTCACATATCTTTAAAGAGATATTAGACCATTTCGATTATATAGATTATTTAGAAATAATAAGCCTTGAATACTCTGTTGCTGGAGCAATTAAACCTAACTATACACAATTCGTTGAGTTATTAGGAACAAATATGACAGTTAATGTATTACCTTATGAGGAGGAATAGTTATGGATAGTAACCCTACTAAATATACAATTAATTATTGGTATGATGATGTTAAACCAGATAACCCTTATGAATATGTGCTTAAAAATAGTGATGAGTTTGATGGAGAAGTAGGTACAACAATATCAGAAGTTGATGATATTATGTTTGACCTTTACTATAGATCAAGAGATAATTTACCTTTAACTCTTACTAATAATGTATCGACAAATGTAATAAACATTTATTATTCAAGAGCCTATAGACAACATATTTATAATTTAGGTAAGGACTCAATAAGTTCTGTACTTTTAAATGATGATGTTGAAACTTTCTTAAAATTAATTGCAACAGTAGGTGGAGATGTATATACACTTGCTAAAAACATTGATGACGCAATTAATATTGATTATATTGATGAAGAACACTTAAGACACTTATGTAAATTAATTGGGTATGAGTGGGTTGAAGCTTTAACAGCAGATAAGCAAAGAGAGAGTATTAAGTTTTATATGTACTTAAGAAGGATGAGAGGTACAAAGTTTGGTTTAAAAAACTTAATAAGGATCTTCGGACAAACAACAGACACTTTATATCAAGCGTCAAATAATATGGGTGTTCGTATTATGGAATATGTACCAGGTAATAGTTATGGTTTATTTCCTGGGGACATAAGAATAGAGATACCAGAGTTATCAAAGATATTAAGAGATAGTATTAATGATGTAAAACTTATGGGTACAAGATTAAGATTTGCATATCGTATTGATATTGGAACAACAAACAAAGATATTTACGGTCATTTACTTGGATATTATCCAGCACCAGCCGTTATGAATAGTAGAATTAAAATCTTTATTCTACCTGGACTAAAGGGCTGGGATACAGTACAAGACTTTACAAAAGAAGACCAATTTAGTGATAAGTTTATATATAAATATAGAGACGAGTTTAATTTACACGCAAGTTCTGAAGTTATAACAAGATATTCTCCACCATTTACTAATCTATGGTTATTTCAAGAGCCAGGTTTACTAAATGTAAGAGGAATAATTACTGAAGACGGTGTAATAGAAGATGATCTTGTTTTATATAGATAAGGGAGGTACAGATGAATTATACAGAGATTTTTAGTGGTATGGTTGGTAAAGATTTCATAAGTGCTTTTAATGGAAACTTTAGAGAAGCCAATGAAACTCTTTTAAGTATACTTGCTTCATTACTTTATAAAGTAAAATCAACAGACATAAAAGAAATTAAAGTAATGGACGGAGTTGTATACTATACCACAGATGATGAGACAGAAGAAGAAAGACATTGGAGTCCTATAGACATAACTGCCTGGGGTAATATTGGTGGTACTATTAGCGATCAAACAGATTTAAAAGATTTATTAGACTTAAAAGCTGATGAGTCTACTGTTTCTGAATTAGCAAGAACTTTATCAACACTTAACCAATCGTTCGATAGTTTAAGTCAAAGTTATAGTACAACTCAATCACAAGTTAATACTAATAAAAATGCTATTGCTGATTTAGTTGAAGTTGATAAGATCAAAGTTAGTTCTACTAATATTAAAGCAATAAGAATAAATAGTGCAGAGTTTCAATGGACTACTGATGGTACAACTTGGAACTCAATGCCAAGAACAACAGCAGTGGCTTGGGGTAACTTAACAGGATCAATAGAAAACCAAGCAGATTTGATCCAAATGTTTAGAGATATTGAAAATGAAATTAGTACTTTAGACGATTCAGTTGATACTCTTATATCTGATGTTAGCAGTAATACTTCAGATATAGGTCAGTTACAAAGTGATTTAAGTGATTTATCAACAACAGTAACATCAAATAAGAATACAAGTGACGCAAGATATAATACATTAAGTAATGATATAAGTGCTTTACAAGGTACAACAGCAAGTCAAGGACAAGCAATAACAG
Source organism: Bacilli bacterium (assembly GCA_017651565.1). Lineage (GTDB taxonomy): Bacteria > Bacillota_I > Bacilli_A > RFN20 > CAG-826 > RGIG9670. The sequence goes on from JAGCCQ010000050.1 coordinate 83,304, forward strand.
ATCATATAGCAGATACAAACAACCCACACGGTGTGTCAAAATCTCAATTAGGTTTATCTAATGTTGATAATACATCAGACGCAGATAAACCACTATCAACAGCACAAAAGACTTATATTGATGACGCTATCGCTGGTGTAAATAATGCTGTAAATACAAAAGTTAATAAAAAGGGAAATAATATTTCTGGTGTATTTTTTGGGTATGCTGACGAGTATGCAGATGTGTCAGATAAATACGGTGTTCTAGCATTTATAAGAACAGGATCTACTCCTACGCCAACGAGCCCTCCAACAAGTCCACCAACGAGCCCTCCAACTCCTGTTATAAATCAGTTAACAGTTAACGCTAATATGTATACAATAGGTGGGGAAAGCGTAGACGGACAGGGTACAGTTGAGTTTACAAATATAGATACGGGGGTATCATATCAAGGTACTTTCTCTAATAGTTCTGCAATTATTTCTAGTATTCCAGAAGGAGATTATACTGTAACAGGTAGTGTTAAGTATAATAGTGTATACCCAGATCAAATAACAGGAGATGGATACTTTAGTTTAGGAGAAAACACTAAAATTACTTTAGATAGTTCTAGTTATGTCAATGTGTGTGACGTAGTTTCAGGTAGCCCATCAGTTATTGATTGCTTCTATATCTGGTTTGATAGCACTTTAACTCTATTAAACCTAACAGGTATGGCTACTTTAGACTTAAATGTAATACCTATGCCAGAACCAATGCAAGGGTATACTTACTGTGAAGTAACTAACCTAAATACTAGTCAAGGAATACCTGTAGGATCTTATCAATTACAATATTCTGAAAACGGAAATACCTATACAGAGAATATTCAAATTGATCCAGAGAATATGTTTATTCCTATTATAATTAAAGGAGGTAATATTTAGTGCCAACAGTTTTAACATTACAATCAAAACAAAAAAGGATGTTGCAGTTTTACAACAGTGTAATACCACAACATAATGATATTTATATAGCAATAGGTTATTCTACTATGTGGGGACCAGGACAAGATCCAATAGTTCCTTTAGAAACTGATACACTAGCAACATATAATACACTAGTGTATGGGTACCAAACATATAAGAATATCTTATTTGCAAAACCTATAGTAAACCCAACAGAAGAACAAAAACAAACAGCAATTTATTATAAAGATGTATACTATGATACTATTTCAGATTATCAACAAGCATTAGATGAAGGTTACACAAGAATACTTTTAAGATTTGTTTTAGATAAAGATGAATACTCTGAAATTGCAAATGTACCTTTTGATGTTATAGGTATGTATACAGGGGTTGATCCTGGAGATATTTCAGATAAATACTTTATAACAGTTGAAGAGTTTGAAAGTGAAATTGCTAGTCAGGGTGTTCTTGAGTTAATATCAACTAGAGGTGTCATAACAAGATCAGACGATCAAATAGAAGAAGTAATTATATTACTAGAGTTCTAAAGGAGGAAGATATATGAAAACTTATATACCAATACCAGAAGACGCAGAATATAGAGAGATGTTTGACTCCTATAATCTTACTGTTGATAATTTAAACTCTACTGATTTCTTATATGAGACTATGTTAACAAACGGACAAGTATTCTTTAAAGATGATGAAGTTTATGGTTTTGTTAACGGACAACCAGCAGTAAGAAATAGAAATATAATAATACCAAGAAGTTATATTGATGATTTCACAATAACAAACTTTAAAGTTTATACAAGAGCAACAAACACACTTCTTGATCTAGATATAACTTGTAATCTTGCAGATTATAGGGACGGGAAACCACACTATTTATATATTGTTTTAGACACACACGGAACTTATGAAGTCTATGATGATATGTTCCAAAGTGATGAAACAAAACTTTTATTTGCAAGATTTATCATCGGTACTGACGGAAATAGTATTCAATTCTATATGATGTTACCTTTTGGTGGAAGTGCTGACTATATTAAGGGAAATCAATTCTACCAAGTAACAGATGGTTTAAGAGTTAATGTTGTAAACAATGCAACAAAACAAATAACTTTATCTAATGCAAAGATAAGGTTTTCAGCAATTAATTTTGATGACAAGTCAAGCCCTGATTGTCTAGAAGTTAATTTTGAAGGTAATGCACTTCCAATAAGATATGTTTATTGGGATAGTACTGATAGAATACCTAGAGTTGATTGGGTTTCTAACCCTACTAATAGTTTAGTACTTGATACAATTATGGACTATGAAACAGGTGCTATTTCAAGTGTTGCAAATGGTAAATACTCAATTCAAAAGTTTTACTATGATGTTTATGAAGAGTGCATAGTTGCTATGTACGGAGACAGAGTATATAATGATAGAGATGACGCAATATACTCTATAGATAGCGTAATGAATTATCCACTACCAGATGGAATAACATATCTAATACCTATCGCTTGTATAGTAATGGAAAACACAGCAGATCCAATAGACGATAGTAATTTTAGAATTATAAATCTAGACTATAACGAGCAAGAAGTTTTAGATAGTGACTCATTTACAAGACAACAAGCTGCCGAAGCAATAGAAAAAGCAAATGAACTTGAAGTTGTTGTTGGAGCATATACACAAACAGTTGATAACCATATCAATAATAGAACTAACCCTCATAAAGTTAGGGTAGACCAATTATATGACTCACAAGATGATCCTTGCGTTCTTGACGATAGTTTTGTAGCCTCTGGTATGAGTGTTACAGCAATAATAAATCAAACGCTAACACAAGCAGATAGTGTTTATTATAAAAAAACAGGTGGTACTATTAGTGGAAATGCTAGTATTTCTGGAACGCTATCAGTTACACAAAAGACTACCTTGGCAGCTCTTGAGGCAACAAGTTTAAAACTAACAGGTAATGTTACTTTTGATAACTCAAATAGAAATATAGGTACAACAACAAATCAAGTAAATAACCTATATGTTAAAACTGTTGCTGTTAGTACGAGTGCTAGTATTACAGCACTAACAAGTGGAAATATAACACCAACAGCAAGTGCAAGTTATGACATAGGAACAAGTAACTCTAGATGGAGAAATGCTTACCTTAATAACATTTATTCAAATGGTACTATTAGTGGTGCTAGTGGTACTTTTAGTGGAACACTTGGTGTTACAGGTGCAGTAACAGCTGGTGGAATAAGTTGTACTGAAGCCTTAACAATGAGTAGTAATAAGAGAATTAGTGTATCAAATGGATACCTTGTTATCGGAGACTATAGTTTAAGACTTGGTGGATCTGGAGCAATACCAACACAAAATGGATATGGAATCTGGTAGGTGGTTTAAATGGCAGTAGCGACTAGATACCCAGATGTCGGTGTTAAAAGTGATAGTGGTTGGATAAGAGGTCCAGAGAGTGGTTTAACAGCTGGTATGGCTTTAGGTTTTTATTGGGAGTTAACAGCAGTATATACAGATACTATGCGTGGAAATATTTATTGGGAAATAAGGCAGGAGCACGTTTCCAAGACACATTATAATCAAGTGTATGGATCTAATGGTAATAATATGTGGGCTGGTAGTAGTGTTGACAGTTATCAGGAGAGATGGAGATTACCTGGAACAATTAATGGCGTTACACAGTGGTTTGCTGGACCAAACGCTTCTGGTATGTCTGGGTTAAACACTAACCCCGTTTTAGCCTCTGGTAATATTACTGTTGCTTATGATGAAAACGGTAATGCTTCTTTTGATGTTGGTGGTACTTTCTGGTGGTACGGTAATAATAGTAATAATTATCAATATGAGTTCCCAGCCAATCACACATCAGCAAGATGGACTTTTAATCTAGCAACAAAAGAGTTTAACTCAAAGGCATATAGAGGAACATCAGCAAATGTATGGACTAAAGACAGATATGCCTATAAGACAACGGATCGAGGTAGTTCCTGGGTTAAGTGTAACTTATATAAAACAACAAATTATGGTAGTACTTGGACTAAAATACAGTAGGAGGAAGATATGGATAGTATAATGTTTGAGGATAGTGTATTGGTTGACTTTACAAAATTAGTAAACTCAAATACCGTTAAAGGTATTGAAGTAGTCTCAACCGATCCAGGTAACTTAAGTGATGATATATTATATCTAATTATGGGTGCGACAACATTAGACTTAAGGTTTAATGCAAATATATATTCAATAGTTAGTTAATAGAAACACTAATCGAGATGATTAGTGTTTTGTTTTTATATATTATAGTGAGGATAAAATGGAAGGAGACTAGAGATGAAAGAGATTGATTTTAATCAGGTACTAATAATAGCGACTAATGTTGGTTATGTGATTGCTGGTGGTATTATTTGTTACTTAATAATAAGAAAAAAGATTGTTGAGTTCCTTGATAATTATAAATCTAATCTAAATGTTGGATCTAAAGTACCAAAACAAGCAAAAACAGATTTAGATATTATAAAGAGGATGGAGCAAGTTAAAGAGTTATTAGACGCTGATAGAGTGCAAGTATATGAGTTTCATAACGGAGAGCACTATGCTAACGGTAGATCAGCGTTAAAGTTTTCTTGTACCTATGAAGTGTCTCGAGTAGGGACACAATCAATACAACAAAAGATGTCTCATATACCTATGTCTTGTGTACCTCATTTTATAGAGCAACTCTTGGATCAAGAGTTTATCAAAACATCCGATATTGAAAAAACTAAAGAAGAAATGCCAGCTACTTATGAGATGAGAAAGAGTATAGGTGTTGTTTCTAGTCAGGATATGGTTATTAAGAATAAAAATAATGAGCCTGTTGGTTTTATTTCAGTACAATGGTGTAAAGATCATAAGATGAGATCAGACGATAGAGAGTTATTTAGACTTGCCACTTTTGTTGAAGAACGAATTATAGGCGAAAAATAGAGGTGTAATATGAAAGCATATTTTAAAGATAACAATAAATTAATGGTAGTTAATTTAAGAGCCGATGAGTTACTTTTAGTTGATGAGTTCGTAGAACTTTTTAACACATATCAAGTCGAGTTTACACCAATAACAAACTCTGATGATGTAGTTGATGGTATAACTTTTACAATAACAGATAGACCTAGAAAAAAGATAGAGTATAAAGATCCTTTTTTACAAATACTTACATTAGATATGAGTACAACTATTGATCTAGAACTTGATGAAGAAACAAGTGTTGAAGTTATAAATACAGAACCAAACTTAAGAGTTACGATAGAGGATAAAATAATTAATATTGAGGTAGTTGATGTTGAAACACCAACTAATACTGAAGTACATTATGTTGTTTATGCAAGGTTAACTAAAGAAGACTACGATACAGCAATAGTTCCAATAAACATAATTGTTTTATATAAAGATTTTGGTGGAACTACTGACTATGAAGAGTTAGAAAACTTACCACAAATAAACAACACAACATTAATAGGAAATAAATCATTAAGCCAAATAGGGGCTCAAGAAGAAATGGATACAATAAGTAACAGTGAACTTCTTGATATAATTGATGATGTTTTTAATAATTAGGAGGAAATAATATGAATAATCAATTAAAGTATTTAAACGAAGATGGCGTACTTTTCTATACACAAAGATTAAAAGCAGTGTTAGATCAACTTTTACAAACTAAAGCAGATACAACAGATATTACTTATTTAGAGGGTTTAATAAACGCTCTTGAAAGTGGAAAAGTAGACAAAGTTTCAGGTAAACAATTATCAACAGAAGACTATACAACAAGTGAGAAAACAAAATTAGAGGGTATTGAGTCTGGGGCTGAAGTTAATGTAGTCGAAACAATTAAAGTAAATAGTACTGCTTTAACACCAGACGCTAATAAAGCTGTTAATATTTCAGTACCTACTGCAGTGTCACAACTAACAAATGATAGTAAATATCAAACACAAACACAAGTTAATGACGCTATAACAGCTGCAATAGCAGGGGTTACACAAATAAGATTTGAAATAGTACAAGAACTTCCACAAGTAGGGGAAAACGGAGTTATCTATTTAGTCCAATATGGAAGTGGACCACAAGGAAATATTTATCAAGAGTGGATCTGGCTATCTGGTTCGCAAACTTACGAAACACTTGGTAGTACAAATCAAATAGACTTAACAAATTATATACAGTTTAGCGATATACAGGCTATAACAAATACAGAAATAACAGATATTTATAATAGTGTGTTTAACCCACCTACTACTCCACCAACTAACCCACCAGAGACAACGCCAGAATCAGAGACAACGCCAGAACAAGAATAATAAAGGAGGTATCCTAAATGGATAGTGAGAAAGAATTATTAGATTATGAAGGTCTTGCTACTTTAGTCGAACAGATTAAAGACAAGTTCCCAACAAAAACAGATGTAAGTGAAGTACTTAAAAGTGTAAAGGCTCTTGAAGTTTGGGATGACACAGAAACTTTTGATTTATCTCAACTTAAAGAGGGGTTTTATGTTTTTGGGAAATATAGTTATAATGTTATGTTTACCCCAAAAGTGAAGTTCTATACAGGTGCTAACACTGTAACAGTATCAACACCAACACTTTTCTTTTATAATATGAAACACTATGAGGACGCTGAAAACACTGATCCACTAGCAATATTCTATGGATATGAAAACTCTGGTAACTTAAATATAAAAAGAGTTTTATATAGAAAAGCAAGTTCTCAAGGTACAGGTGTTACTCAAGAAATAAGAACACTAGATATACTAGGTTTTCAAACAGGGTTTATTTCAAGAATAGATCAAGCACAACAGATTTCAGCAGTTAAAACTTTTAATGTATTACCACAAAGTAATCAGACACCTTCAAATAATAAGGATCTTGTAACAAAACTTTATGTTGATACAGCAATAGGAGGTATGGCTACTAAAGTTCTAGACACATCTAGTACTGTTGCTTTTGGAGATTTAGTTAAAAGTACATATATAGCAGATGACGGACAAAATCTATTATCTGATATAACAATGACTTTCCCAGATCACTTAACAAGTACCACATTTACAGATATATATATTTTATATGTACTTGATACTTATGCTAATGCTAGTGATAGTGATACTATTGCAGTAATGTATGGTATAAGCTCTGGTAGTTTAAAAAGAATAGAAATAATAAAAAACAGCAGTGAAACTGCTGGTATAACATATACAACTTTAACTGAATCTCTTGTCGATACTTCAAGTTTCGTACAAACTTCTGGAGCACAGACAATAAGTGGTGTAAAAACATTTACAGCATTACCACAGAGTTCTGCTGTTCCATCAAATAACGATGATTTAGTTAATAAACAATACATTGATACTATTGTTGGAAACATAAATAATGTTTTAGCAACAGTAACAGTACCGTCACAAAATGAATAAGGAGGACGATATTTATGGAAGAAGAAATAAATGTAGAAAACAACGCTAACTATACAACTGCAGATTATTTGAACCAATTAGTGCAAGATTTACAGGATATTAGAAATAACATAAACATAAAAGGAGTTCCAACTGATAATAGTGATACATTTACATCGTTGGCTCCTAAAATCTTAAATATACCACAAGGTGGTGGGGGCGATAGAAATATATATAAAGTATCCTCAATTCAAGAAAGAGACGCTTTATATGGCTTACACGAAGACGATAACTGCTTTGTATATGCTAATACTGTTGAACCATTTATCCCTGGGGTTGAAACTTCTAGTTTTACAGTACCAAAAGAAGCAGTTGTTCTTTCAAGTGCTATTACTAATGAAAGTTATGGATCCTTAAGGTTTACAAGTGGAGGGGACCTTTACGGAAATATTGAAGTTACCCCAGATGACGCTAGAATTATGATTCAAGTTATGGGAGAAGATTTTAGCAGTGCTAATTTTGAGTTTACATCAAATGACGGAATAACATATACGCCCGTAGCTGCCTATGTTGAAGGTCCTGATATTCAATACGATAGCACAACAGGAACCGTAACACTTCAATCTAATGTAGGGTACTATGGCTATATAGAAGGAGATCCTAATGTTTTTGGAAACTTTATGACTATTGGATCTACTGTGTGTGAAGGTATGTATAGTTGGAAGTCTAATGCGTGGGTAGATACATATCTAGGTATGACAGCAACTCCAGGAGAAGTATATAGTGGAAAAACATATCTAGGAAATAATGGAGTTGAAAGTGGAACTCTTGGTACTTCAGTATCTTCAAACTTTGACGATGTTAGTGCTGAATTATTTATAAAACTAGATAGTATTTATAATAATATGAACCCTAAAATTATTTTAGATCAAAATGATGTACCAAAAGATATAAAAGCAATACCTGTTACTAGTAGTGGTAAGATCTTATATGATACGAGTCAAGCAAATGGTTATCGTCTCTTTGCTGAATGTACCGAGATAGAAAAAATACCTGATATAGATACATCAAATATGACAAACGCTTGGGCTATGTTTAGTGGAGACAAGAGTTTAAAAAGTATAGGTAATATAGATACTTCAAATATGACAGCAGTTTCATATCTTTGTTCTGGCTGTTCCAATTTAGTAGATATACCAAACTTTAATTTTTCAAATGCTAGTTATACCACATATTTATTTAGTGGTTGTTCTAATTTAGTAAATATACCTAACCTTGATCTATCTAGCAGTAATGATTATGGTTCTGTGTTTGCAAACTGTACTAGTATAACAGACACTCCAAATATAATTTTTAATACATCTATTAATAGAGTTATTTCTATGTATAGTGGGTGTACTAATCTAGTTAATATAACTGATAATAGTTTTATATACAATTCTAATATGTTGTATGATCTTTTTTCTAGGTGTCCTTCACTTAATATAAGTATTAATTTAAACTTGCCAAATGCTACTAATGTATCATATATGTTTAAAGATTGTGATGGTGCTTCTCTAGATATTACAGATATACATTTACCAAAAGTTTCAACGGACGCAATTTTTGGTATGATAGGTGGTAGTAGTAATAACCCAATTCATTTAAGTTTTAATAATTATAATACAGGGGAAGCGAATAAAATAAGGATAAATACAAGTAATCAAGTTTCTCAATTAATATATAATGCAGATGGTTTTACCTCTTTACCATATACAAGTATACCTAATTCTAATACAATACAATATTTATTTGCTGGGTGTTATGATCTAGTATCTATAGGTGGTGTTTATGCAGAGAAAGCTAGTACTACTACGGGTTTATTCCTTAACTGTAATAACCTTACAACAATAGATACAAATGTGTATGTTCCAAACTCTAGTAGTCTAGCCTCAATGTTTGAAGGTTGTAGAAGTTTAACAACAATACCAACTGTAATTCGTAAATCTAGTAATAGCAGTAGTATGCTTAACTTCAGTGGTACTTTTGCTAATTCGGGAATAACAAATTGTGGATGGAACTTACAAAATGCTTATTGTTTTAATATGTTTAGAGGATGTACTAATCTAACTACTATTGATAACGCACTTTTAAACGGTAGTGCCGTCCAAGGTATGTTCTGGGGTTGTACTAATCTTACAACACTAACAAACTTAAGGATGGGGCAAACAAAACAATATCTAAATAGTATGTTTAGAGATTGTACTAATTTACAATTCTCAAATGGATGGAACTTTAATCTTATAGCAAACGCACATTGTAATAATATGTTTGAAAACTGTACTAACATATATTACATAAATAGAGTAGCAAATATAAATGAGATGGGTGGTATGTTTAAAGGTTGTACTAATCTTATAAGGGTAAATACAATCACAGCACCTTATTACGCACAATACTCTGGTTTAGACGAAGCCTTCGCAGAGTGTACTAACTTACAAGGTGGACTTCCTAGTTTTGTGTTCTCTATAAATGGATACTATAACTATGGAATTAATAGAATATATTTAAACTGTTCTAACTTAACAAGTATTAATACTTTGGACTCATCTGTTTACTTTGGTAGTGCTGTTGAAGCTTTTAAAGGATGTACTAATTTAGTAACAGTTGGTTATATGAATATTAAACCTTATACCGAGGCTGGTATAAGAGATATGTTTAAAGGATGTAATAGTTTATCTAACTCAAGTTTAAATCAAATATTAAGGATGTGCTGTAATATAACATTTAGAGCAAGTAATAATACATATACACCAGCAAATGGAAAGTATTTAGAAGACCTTGGTTTTAACAAAAATGTATATCCAGAGTCATTATTTACATCTTTATCATATTATTCAAGTTTTATAGCAAATGGATGGAACTTATATAGGGAGGATACAAATGAGTAAGAAATATTATATTGATGAAGTTGGACTAGAGAAGATATTTCAATTAATAAAAGATCAATTAGACGCAAAAGAAGATACAGTTAGTACTATAGAAGACTCAAGTATTGAAGAGTTATTCACTGATCCAACAACACCACCAACAGTACCAGAACAGCAAAGTTAATAGGAGGTAGTTATGCCAAACGATACAAGTGATACTCTTTATGAAAAATTAGAAGAGATTAAAAGAATAAAAGACGAGATTAAGGAAGCATTATTTGAAGTGGGTGGATATGAGTTTTTTCAAAACGATCCACTCTTTCAAGAATATCCAGACATAATAACTCAAATCTTTTTAAGAATTGGAAATGTAAATAGAGTTTTAGATGTTTCTGTCTATGGAAGAGATCCAGGGGAAAACATCCCTATAACAGATACAACTTATACAAAATTACTTCCTTACCTAGAAGAGTTACAACTATGTAGAACAAATCTAATAAATAATCTAAATACAAAAGGTGTTCCTGCAAGTAGTACTGATACTTTAAGTAATTTAGTTGCAAAGGTATTAGATATATCTGGTGGCGTAATACCACCAACACCAGAGCCAACTCAAGAGTTATTATCATCCTTTATGATTACTGCAGACTTAAGAGCAGATATTTATTATAGAACTAGAGTTGAATACACAGGTTATACTGAAGAGTCAATACAGTTAGAAATATATAATATAGGAGAAGAGCCTATTAATATGTTCTCAACTTTTTATTCTATTAAAATTATACCTTCGTATGAAACAGCACAAGATTTTGAACTTTGGAATACTGTGACTCGTTGGAGTAGTGGTGGATACCTATATCCAGGTAGTTATATGAATAGTTATTTGTTTTCTGTTTATAATACATCAGAGTCACAAGAAGAGATTATTTGGTTACGAAATACAGCAGAGATGATTAAAAACGGTCTTTATGTTGAAGAAATTGATGAATATAATGTTACAGACGCAAGAATAGAACACATTGATATTTATAGTCACGGTGTTATAGTTGGGGACGAAAGAATTGAAATGTATAAAGTGCCAAGTGAAGATAAGGGCTTCTTAACTTTTGGTTTTGATACAGCCACAGATTATTATGATTATGGAGAACTTGATCCACCTGTTAATTTTATTATACAAACTAACCCAGAAGCTGTGATTCACTCCTTATGGCAATTATATAATGGATCCTGGTCTTATACTTACAGTATAATTGAAGATGTAGATCATTGGAGAACAGCACCAATTATAACAAGATCTGTCTATGACGAAGAGCAAGAAGAATAAAAGTACAGATAACTTCTGGCTTTTATTTTATATATTATTTTAGGGAGGTAACTATGGAAATAACATTTGAATCAATCTTTATGATTGTAACTGCTTTTGTTACAGGTGTTATGGGGTTTATTACAAAGAATAGAACAGTACCATCAAAGTATATCCCAATACAAAACATTATTATTGGAGCAATCGCAGCTATCATCGCTATCAGTTGTGATGTCTTTGATAACTATACTGAAGCAATTTTAATTTCTCTAGCAACATCTTTAGGTGTTGGTGGAGGATATGATGTTTATAAAAAAGACATCAAAAAGTAAATAAGGAGGAATACCTATGAGTAAAATAATTAATTTTTTTAAGAAACTATTTAAGAAGAAAGATAAAGAGGAAGATTTTGAAAAACAAACAACTTTCAATGAAATAGATGTTGATGATGTTGTTGAAGGTGGGGATGTAGATGTTTAAACCACAAACAAGTCTTCCAGAAAAAGGAAACCCATTTTATAATACAACAGGAAACGGTGGGTACTCTTGGTGTATACAAGGTAAACCTGTTGTAGATGGACTTAATGTTCTTTGTAACTGCGTGGGATATTGTTGTGCTCGTTTTAATGAGGTATATAGTGAGTTAACAGGTTACAAAGGTATGAAGTATCCACAATTAAACTGTAATGCAGAAAACTTCATAGAAAGAGCAAAAAGCATTGGTTTAACTTATCAATTAGAACCAATCGTTGGAGGAATAATGGTCTGGGAAGGTGTTGGATCTTTGGCAGGGCACGTTGCCTTTGTAGAAGATAAACCAGACACAGATAATGTATTTACAAGTGAAAGTGGTTATAATCACTTTGATTTTAGAAATTATACAAGATCAAGAGGAAACGGTAATTGGGGACTTAATAGCAACTTTATTTATTTAGGTTGTATCATAAACCCTGCTATACCTGTACCACCTGAACCTGTACCACCAACACCACCAGAGACTTTTCCATTTACAGGTCTTGTAGCAAAGGGAAGTAAGTTTTATAGCGAAAGTGGTAGAAAGTACTCTGGTAATGCAAAAAGTTCTTTCCAACTTGAAGTTCTAGGAGAACAAAGTGGAACAGGAAGATATAAAGTATATAGTACTAGATTAAACCCTAATATTGTTTATACTGATAAAGGAAATGTAACTAAAGTTAATGATTATCCATTTAAGGGAATTATTAAAGGTGGAAGTCCTTTATATAATCAAAACGGTGTTAAGTATAAATATGGTACTAGATGTGACAGAGAAGTAGATGTTATCGGAGAATTAAACGGAAGATATAAAATCTACTGTACGAAGTTTACACCTAATACAGTTTACTGTAATAAAAGTGATGTAACTAGAAAGTAGGAGGAAAAGATGTACGCAAAGTTTTTAAGTCAAGATAAGTTAGTTGTTAACTCTGCTGACGATAGCGAACAACTAATTCTTGCTGATTACATTGATAAAGCAAACTCAAAAGATTATGAAATTGTTATTAATAAACTACTAGATATAAATGGTAATACATCTGGGGTTTGCTTGGAAGTAGTCAAGAATAAGGAAGAAGAGACAGAATAGTCTCTTTTCTTTTATATATAAAGTGTCATTTTTTGGTATTGACAATTTTTGACAGTTATTGTAATATAACCTTCGTGGGAGGTTTTATGGAGAATATAAACAAAATATCTTTTACAACATATAAAATAGATCCAAGTATTCTAGAGATACCTATGGAGGAGATAAAGCAAGAGTTTGATCTTGGAAAGTTCTCAAAAAAATATTTATTTAAAGTCCTGTATGTTGAGAAACAACTCAAAAATGGAGAATATATTGTTTATTTAGGACCTATAGCAAAAACAAATATACCAATACTACGAGCAACAATACCATTTGAGATTATAAGAACTGATAAGATAATACCCAACTATACCTATGATAGAGAACTAACCAAACAGGAAAGATATACAGTTGACGAAAGAGTGTATAGAAGAATTGATCTAATTAATAAAAAGGCTCATAGAAAAATGACAAGCGATTGTTTTGTTTTAATTTATGGATATTTTGTTAACACCTATAAGGATGTAAATGCTTTAACAAAAATTGAAAGAGGAATACAAGACTTTCATATATCAACGCAAGGTAGTGGTTGTTTTAATGTAACAAGCATTAAGACAACAAAGTGCTTTGTTACTAATAAGTGGGACAAAGTATGTAAATTATTATTTAAGGATGACAAAGTAGTAAATGAACCAGAGTTTAAGAAGTTACCAATAGGGTTTTTTAAAGATTAAGGAGGAAGATTTATGGGAAGAACATTTTGGAGTAAGATGAATAGAAAAAGTAAAGATAAAAAAGATAGTTATGAAATATCAAAGAAAACAAATATACCTGAAGAAAAAGTTGATGAAATATTAAACGGAGATCGAGAACTACCAAGCGATAAAGTTGATGTCTTTGTTAAAACATTAAAGGAGAATACGAAACTAGAAAGACAAGTTGAAGTTGAAAGAGCAAAGAAGTGGATACTAGAAACCGACCTAAAGGCTGTAAGAGAGTCATATAACTTTAAGTCACAAAGAGAATTGTGTGGTTATGTTAAACTTGATAATGCAACAATAAATAGAATAGAGAATAAACACCTAGAACAAGTTACAGGTACACCTTTAATTAAGTACTATGATTTCTTTCATAATGAACTTAATAAAAAAGTAGATAGTAAAAGGAAAGAGTATAAACCAAGAAGGAAAAAGAGAGTTGTTCCAACTATGTTGTATAAAGATAGTGAGACAAGTCCTTATGTTGTAGTTGAAAAAGTAAATAATGAAGAAACACGAAAAGACGAAATAATTAATTGGTATGAGAACTTTAACTTTAAAAAGTATCTAACTGATAATAACCTAACAAGATCCGACCTTGCTTGTAGTTTGGGTTATTCTCCAAAGTCTATGGCTATGGTTTCAGGTTTAATAAATCACACAGTAAAACCACTAACAACAGGTAGTAAAGTTATTGAAAAAGCTTATGATTTCTTTAATACTAAAAATAAGGCTCAAAAGAGCCCCGTAGACGAAGAAAAGGTTGTTAAGGATAAATTAACCGACAAGAGTAAAAAAGTCGATTATGAGGAGGTTGTGGAGGTTAAGGATAGTAATATAAGTAAGTCTCCACTAATAATAGAAGAGAAACCTATGAATAAGTCACTTAAAGATCCAATTAATAACTATGTAAATGACTTACAAGAAGAACTTAAGAAAAGTGAAGAGATAATTAAAGAACTTAAAGAGGAAAACGCTAGAAAAGAAGAAATGTTAAAAGGTGTTGGAACTAATGATGTAGTCTTACAAGGTTATGTAAATAGAATTAAAGAACTTGAGAAACAACTATTCTATTATGAAAGACTAATAGATCTAATAGATAAAAATAAGAGTATCGCATAGATACTCTTTTTCTTTCTTTTTCTTTTGGGCGTAACTTTTTCTTTTTCTTTCTTTTTTAGGAAGTCTCATCCTTATTATATATATTAATATATTATACTCTCTATATTAATATATTTTAATTTATTATAATTAATATATTTTAATTAATATAGAGTAAAATAGCAGTTTTTTTCGGCGTTGTCAAGACCTAAATGAAAAATAAAATAAATAATTTGTTTCGCCCTTATTTTATAAGGGTTTTGTAAAAAGTAGAAAGTTTCGGATAAATGTCTGAAACTTTTTTCGTATAATGATTTGGGAGGAGTAAAATGCTTAATGAGTTTAGTTTGCTAACAGTAAATTATGAAAAAGTCCTGGATCTTTTAAGACCTGTAAAAGATAAAGACGAAGTTATATCTAGAAGAAAAGAAATATCTAATCTTATTTTTGAGCGAGATATAGAGCCAAAAGAATTAGACTCTTTTAATATTTATTGGAATAGTCTATCCGATAAACTATTTGATATTAAGACTATAGACGATTTTAATATAAATGTGTTTAGATTTCTTCAGTATATCTTAAGTGTTGAAGAAGAGTTTAAAGATCACGGGTTTAGTTTATTAGTTGTCTATTTTATTAAACTTTGTGATACTTACCTATCACAGGTAGATAACTTCGTATAATTAGTTAGGAGGTTAATATGGAAGGTGTAGTAAAAGATATTAAGACAATAACACTTGAGGACTTATACAATATCTATGAGAAGTATAAGAAGTATGCTCTAATTAAGATACTGCTTTCTGATTGTGAGGTGTCTTTTTATGACGAAGAAAGAGATTAAGATCTTAAAGGAAGAGATTTTAAAGTATCTATGTGAGGACTTTAAAGGTAATCAAGCCATATTCAATAAACAATATGGGTGGCAAGTCTTTAATGGAACTGACTTAACTATGGTTATGGATAAAGTAGTAGGTGGTTTATATAGTGGGATGAAAAAGATAAATGGGAAATAGGAGGTATTATGGAGGATAGAAGTCAATATTTAAAAAGAAAACTAGATAATAAAACTAACCTTTATAATGGATCTATTCCTTGTCTTGAAAGACATAAGTCTATATATTTGGAGTTTGTAGAACAGTTTAAGCCAGCTGATTACTCTAACAGTACAATATTAGACTATTTTACAAAAGAAGATACTATTATTAGTAACTATGGTTTCTATGTTTTCTTTGTAGAGAACTTATCCGTTATCGAACTTAATAGTATTAAGATACACGCAATACATAACTTTGTGTGTAATTGGAATACTTATGATAAGTATATTTATGCTCTATGTCCTTCAGAGTTTAATCATATATCAGTTTCAACAATAGACGCAGATGATTTATATGTAAGACAGTTTGAAGAGAATATCCCTTATGAAATAAGATACTCTGATATTCAGTTTATAACATTTAAACATCACTCTAAAGATTATATGAAAGAGTTTTATAAGGATGTGTTAAGTTCTCATATAAGTAGTAGAAATAATGCTGGTTTAATAACTATAATTTTATATACTAATAAAGAAAGTGATTATAACCGTAATAGTTATGATGGTGTAATTACTCTTTCTCGTATTTTAGTTAAGCATAATTTTACGGAGAAGGTAAAAGATATAGAGCCAGAGGTTAAAAATAAAAAAATTGATAAACCTAAAGGAAAGACTACTAGTATACCTAGTTTTGTTGATCCAGCTTTAGATGATAAAGGAAGTGGTAGAAAGTGAAAGAAGATAATACAACAGCAAGATTAAAAGATATTCTTTTCTCACTATCAGTTTCTAAAAATATAGAACTTAAAGATAGAGTTTTACCAATGCTATCTGACTTTAAATATCTAGATAATGAAGAAAAAGATTTATTAAAAGAGTATATAAAGTTAGCACAGGAAGTTAATGGGGTACCAACTGAAGGAACACTTCTTGCAAGAAATATAAATTATCAGGACTCACTTTTAATAAGAGAAGAGAGTTTAATAGACTTTGTAAATATATTCTTATCTAATAAACAAACAATAAAAATGCACTCTTTAATTCATAAAGGGTTAGAAGATTATCAACAAGGTAAAATACCTTTTTCTAGGTTTGACGCTATAATGCAAGACGCACTAGTAGTTGGATCTCCTAGTAAAGTTGAAGAGAACCTTGAAAGTAATCTAGACTTAAGTTTCTATGAAAGTCTTGCAACAACAGAAAGAATACAACAAGGAGTTAAGTTTGGTATTCAGTGTATAGATGAGTGTTATAGAGGACTATTACCTGGAGATATTCTAACTATTGCTGGTTATACAGGATCTATGAAGACAACTCTTGCTTCTAATTTGGTTTATAATGGTGCTACTCAAGGTAAGAATACTTTATATATTTCACTTGAGGTATCTAAAGAAGATCTAACAGAGGGGTTATTATCAAGACACTCAAGAAGTAATATGATGGACTCTGTTACAAGAAGTGATATAAAGAGATATGCTGTTGAAGAAAAAGATAATTATATGAAACTTGTTAATAGTTATTTAGAGTTACCTGGTAAAATTAGAATAATAGATGAAAGAGATATTACTACTTATTCAACATCTGCTTTTAATGAGATTATAGATATTGTTAATAAGGAAATGATAGAAAGAACAGGGCATAAGATAGATATTATTGTTTTAGATCACGCTCAACTTTTAAAGTTTAATGACTCAAAGTCTGCTGTAGATAACCCATATCTAGTAGTAAATTATTATACTTCTTATTTTAGAGAGAAGGCAGCTAGAGAAGGTTATGCCGTTGTACTTGTATCCCAAACTTCAAGACAAGGTTATGAATATGCTTGTAAGCATAATGGGGAATATTTAGAGTCAGGTCTTGCAGAGGCTAATGAACTTGAAAGAGCAAGTACAGGAATAATAACAGTTTTTACAACTGAAAACGGAAAGAAATCTAATGAGATTACAATTCAATTAATTAAAAATAGATTTGGTAAAAGGATGATCGAACCAGAACAAGCCCCACTTTTTGCTGATTATTTTATGATTGGAACAGGTGTTTCTCTAGAGTCAGAAGATGTTAGTCCTGTATTTACGGATAATGATATTTATAAAATGGATGAAAAGGCAAGTTTAAATCTAGACGAAATACTTTTAAGTAATTTATAGGAGGAATAATGAAAGAGTTTAAAAGTTTTTTTAAAGAAGTAAAGGGAAATGAAGGAAGTAAATGTAAGTATCCCACAAGGTTAGATACCTATGGGTGTGGTTGTCAGCACGATTGTAGTTATTGCTATGCTAAAAGTTTATTAGATTTTAGAAAACTATGGAACCCACTTGAGCCTAGTGTTGCAAATATTAAAAAGATTGAGAATAAAATAAAGAAGTTAGAAAAGGGAACTATTATAAGACTTGGTGGTATGACAGATTGTTTCCAACCACTAGAGAAAAAAGAAAAAGTAACTTATGAAACTATTAAGTTACTTAATAAGTATGGTATTGGTTATCTAATAGTTACTAAAAGCTCTATTGTTGCAGATGACGAATATATAGAAATAATGGGTAAGAACCTAGCACATATTCAAGTAACTGTTACTTGTCTTGATGATGATCTATATAGAAAGTTAGATTATGAAAAAGCAAGTCTTCCTAGTAAGAGAATAGAAGCCATAAAGAAGTTACAAGATAGTGGTTTTGATGTTGCTATAAGGTTAAGCCCACTAATTGAAGAATATATGGACTTTGAAAAACTAAATAATCTAGGAATTAATAAAGCTGTTGTTGAGTTTTTAAGAGTAAATACTTGGATCAAGAAGTGGTTTAATATTGATTATTCAAAGCACACATTAAAAGAAAGTGGTTACTTACATTTACCACTTGAATATAAAAAGGAAATCTTAAGTAAAATAAAAATACCAAGTATAACTGTCTGTGAAGATGTAACAGAGCATTATGAATATTGGAGAGATAACTTTAACCCCAATAAAGAAGATTGTTGTGATTTAAGAAAAGGGGAATAAAATGAAAAAATATATTGTATTTATACAGGATGAGTGGAATAATAACTACTTAATTGGTTTCTATGACGAACTAAATGAGGCTGTTCCAGAAGTTAATGAGTTTCTAGAGACTTATAATACAAAGATAGATGAGTTAAAAGAGTATGTTAGTACATTTGGAACTTGTTTTGATACAGAAGTAGAAACACCAGACGAAAACTATATTATGATTAGAGGGTTTAATTTAAGTGGTTATTTAGAGGGTAGCGATAATGGTGGAGATAACTAGTTATTCATATAGGTATGACGATAATACTTTTATAACAGTTTATTTTACCCATAGTGGAAATGGTTATTATAGTTTTGGTATAAGATAACGAGTAGGTTAGGAGGAATATTTATGGAAGAGGAACAAACTGAAAAAAAGGTATACCCTAGAATCAAGAGGCATTTTATTGAGCTTTATAAAAAAGGAGATTTTATGGTTTTAGAGGTTACACCTTATTTAAGAAGAGTGGCATTTAAAAAGAAGCGTGTTAAAGAGAGTAAGATCTATGTAATACATTTGGAAGATTTAGAGTAAATTAGATGTGGAGGACTTAAAATGAGAGAATATCAGATGGACCAGAAAAGTGTTCTAGAAAGACACGGTTGGAAAACTTTAAGTGATAATTATCTTAAATCTTTTAAGAAAGATCAACTAGTAGAAGTAATAAGGTGTTTAGAACATAATTGGTATGGAAGCCTATGGGAAAGTAGTTTGCTTCAGCATAGATTAGAAAAGGTCTGTGGGTTTTTAGGAGAAAAAAATTATTCAACCAAAGAGATAAATCGTATAATATCTGTAGAGGGGGAAAACCAGGGTTATGAACGAGACACTATTCAAACAAAATGTAGTTAATCAGTATGGTAGAGATAGGAAGATATTACAGGAATTATTAAAGAGATCAGGTAATCTTCCAAAACAAAATGGACTATTGTTTTGTCCGTTTCACGATAATTTTAATACACCAGCAGCTAAATACTATGAAGACGATAATGCAGAACACATTTGGTGTTTCTCTGAAAACAAGATGTATAGTCTTGCTGATTATTACACAAAGATTATGGGTGTTAGTTTAGAAGAGGTTTTTTCTAGTATATGGAATAGTTTATCAGATGGGGAAAGACAAAGTTATATTGATCTTTATGGAGAGTTTTCTTATGAGATTGTTGTTGATGATCTAGATCTTTATATGATGTTTAAAGAAAAGAAGATAGACTATTTAGAGTTACAAAAATTATTAGTCGAAAGAGAATAAGGAGAATATATGCAAGGTACTTACTATATAGGACAAACTCAAGTTTTAACATATAATCGTGGGTTTGTTTCTTTTGAAGAATTATCTAATAATGATACTATTGTTTATGTTAAAGATAATCAGTTGTTTTTTACAACTGATTTTAGTGTTGTGAAAACTGAAGAGGATATTTCTTTTCGTGTGTATGGTATAGGTAAGTCTTCAGTAGTAAGTAGTGCTTTAGATAACTTTCAAACGAGTATAAAGGTAAATGATACAAATAATGAGCCTTTAATATCAGTAGATACAAGTGTTACTAGTTTAGAGCAAATAGTAGTATCTGACTACTTAACCTATGCGTATTTATTTTTAAACTATGCTGATATAGATCTAGATACATTTATGGTTAACTTTTCTAGGTATAATAACTCTGCTTTAGATGTAAATGCTTTTTACACTGCCTTAAATAAAATGACATTGTTATTAAAAGAAAGTTGTGATGGTTATCCACCATATTTTAGTTATGATAAAGAAAAAAGAGCAACTAATTTTTATAGTAAAGCTTTTTCTTTAGATGTTCCTTCTTTTATAAGATTATGTTTAAAAGATAATGGAAGTCTTTATAAGTTTTATAGGAGACTTGTTGAGTGTGGTGTAATATACACTAATACAAGAAATCAGGACTTACAGCATATATTCTGTAAGGACTTTACTTTAGGTCAGGCTCTTTTATTAGTACTTTCTCTAGTGGGGCATAACCCATCTATGTATCAAAAGAGGGTTTTTGATAAAGTAGCGAGGGCTGATGTTAATTATGATTTTATAACATTAGATAATAAGTCAGGTAATAAATTAAAAGAAGGCGAAGAGGTTTCAGCACAAAGTGGTTATAATGTTAGATTAAAAGATAGTGCTAATATTATAACTTCCTTAAATATAAGTGGCGTGTCCTCTATATGTATTGTGCCCTGTTTAAATGATTAGTTTTTTCGTATAATAGTATAGGAGGTAGATTATGGCTTTTGGTAAAAATGAAACTTATGAGAGATGGATACCAGCACATCAAATTAGTAATGATTACCCAGATAAGTTTAACTTTCATTTAGTTACTAGTTTAGATGAGTTAAAAGATGTACTATCTAAAGTTGGTAAAGATATAGCACTAGATACAGAAACAACAGGACTAGATCTTGATGTGTCTTTTCTTGTTGGGTATTCTTTTTGCTTTGATGGTTTAAATGCTTATTATGTCCCTGTTAATCACGCACCTTGTTTTAGGGATATTAAGAAAGAGATAACTAAAGAAGAATATGATCTAAAGACAAGTGAATTATCTAAAAAGATGGACGAAAGTGATATTAATGCAGGAATAGAACTAAATAACTATTCTTATGATAATACTGAAGATAAGTATTACTATACAGAGCAAGAGGAATATAGTCTTAATTTAGGTAGTGATTCAGTTGAACTTCTTTATAATACACTTAAAGATAAAATAGTTTATATGTTTAATGCTCGATATGACATTAGAGTTATAGAAAAATATGGCTTTATAGAGAATAATATACCTATAGAAGAAAGAGATAAACTTCACATCTATAAATATGATTTATCTCCTAGTCATTGTACTATTGTTGATTTACAAGCCTTAATATTTGATACTGATACTAATGTGCCTTACCCAGCCTTAAAGAAATGTGAAGAATATTTCCTTGGTTGGCGTGGAGCTTCTTTTGCTGATACTGTTGATTTAGATGATGGTAAAACTTTCTATAATTTAAAACCAGAAGATGGGTACCAATATGCTTGTACTGACGCTTTAGGAACTTATCTACTTGTGTTTAACCCTTATGTTATGTCTTTAATGCAAGAGTCAAGAACAGCGAATAAATATAGAGGAATTAAAAAATGTTCTGTTGAACTTGATACTGCTTTCTTATATCCATTAAAGATAATGGAAGACGAATATACAATTATTGATACTGAAAGATTAAAAAGTTATTCACAACATTATTCTCGTGAGATCGAGAAAGTAGAGACAAAGTTATACTCTATAGTAGGAGACGAGTTTAGACCTGATCCAAACGATAAGAAGCAAGTAGTACCTTTTGCAAGTCCAAAGAAAAAGTCAGAGATGTTAAAGAAGTTAGGAATAACTACTTATGAATATGATGGAAGCCCTGCTTATAATGTAAGAGGGGAATTAAAGGCTGATAAAGAACATATTAAGATAACAATAGATAAGTTAGGGTTAGAGCCAGGAAACCCTAAAAGAGAGTTTATGGAAGGTTTACTTCTTTATGCTACTCTAACAAAGCAAAAAGGAACTTATGTTGACGCATTTATAAAGATGGCAAATGAAAGTAACTACCCAGGTAGATTAAGATTTGGATATAAAACTATGGTAGTACCTAGTGGAAGGTTAGCTGCTGGTGGAGATAAAAAGAACCATTATACATCAGAAACTAATATTCAAAATGTACCAAAGCCACACACAACAACAGTTTATTATGTTTTATATGAAGACTTAATAAAAGTAAAACCAGATCTTGCTGGTGTATACGATAATAATTATGAAGAGTTTACTTATAATGGAGAGTATACATATAGAATATTAAAGTGGGTATTTAAAGAAAGTGTTTGGAATCTAGGTATACCTGAAAAGAAGATTGAAGGTTTCCAACAAGATTTGAATATGAGAAGTACCTTCTGTGCTGATCCAGATAAGTTGTGGGTAAGTTGCGATTTTTCGGCTCAAGAGTTAAGGTTAGCTGCCCTTTTAAGTGGCGAACCAGGTTGGACTAAAACTTTTGCAAATAATGGAGACTTACACGAATATATGGCAAAGCAGATATGGGATCCAGCCGAGTATGATAAATCAAAAAGAAAGAAAGCAAAGACAGTTAACTTTGGTATTCTTTATGGTATGACAGCAAAAAACTTCTCAAATGATTTTTCAATAAGTATGGAAGAAGCCCAAGAGATAGTTGATAAATATAAAGAGGGAGCAAAGAAGTTATTTGATTGGGTAGAAAGAGAAGAGAAACTTGCAGAAACTACGGGCTCTGTATATACAATGTTTGGAAGACCTAGAAGGTTAGGTTGGTATTTTAGTCCAGAGCGTAGTTACTCTATGAGACAGTTTGGTATAAGAAGTACAGCAAATACAATTATTCAAGGTAGTGGTGGAGATATTTTAAAAATGAGTTTCTTAAATATTTATGACTTATTTTATAGTAACCCAGAAACTAGAAATAAAAATAGAGAATATGTAAAGTTTATAAATACAGTACACGATGAGATAAATTATAATGTTTCGAAAAAATATGTTTATCAGTTAGTACCTAAAATATTAAGTTGTATGAGGATGTGGTTTCCCGATTGGCAATTTCCTATGAAGGTAGGACTTGCTATATCAAGCCGTTGGGGAACTAATATAGATTTTGAATATGACGATAGGGCTTTTATTCCTATTGAGGGAGCAGTGAGTCCTGAAGAAAAGAGATATAAACAGATGGACTATGAGTGGCAAGTTGCTAATAAAACTTTTGGACCTTTTAGTTTTGTAGAAGATCCAGATGGTAACTTTATAAAGAACCCAAACTTTTTAGGAATATTAGAACCATCTGGAGAAGATCTATCTGAAAAAGATTATATTGTTAAAGAAAAAACAGAGAAGAAAGAGATTATTATTGAAGATGTACCACAGTTTGATCCAAACGAACCAAAACTTTTTGATAATCTAGTTTAGGAGGTAATATGGAAATAGAAGTTTTTTTACATATAGCAAGGTTAGACGATTTTAAAAAGGGAAGATCTGTGTTTGTTAAACTAGCGTTTGCAAATCAATATGATCTTAAGTTAATATTAAAAATGAAAGATATAGTTATAAATATACCAACAACCTTTAACTCCGATGGTATGTTTATAATAAGAAAGAAAACAATAGTTGATAGATTGAAACTTCGTAAGTTTATAAAGTATAAGCCAAAAAAGTAAGCCTTTTATATATTAATAATGTAGGAGGTATTTATGGAAGATATTAAAGAAAGCGTTGATAACGAAACTCTTATTACTATTGATAGTGATAAATCTCTTATGGATGAGGCTTTTACTGAAATTGATCTTGATGAAAGATTATCAGCAGAACCAGGTATAGACGCAATACCAGATACAGTTGTTAGTGTTGATCCATTTATTGAAGAAAGAGAGAAACTTAAGGTAGGTTTAACACCAGAGGATATTAAAAACCTATACAGTTATATTTCAGGGGAAGGAGAAAAACCTTTATTCCTTGATAAGTTTGCCTCTGATAGTGAGGGAAGACTTAAGGATATGATTTTAATAATGCAGTTAATACAGTTGTCTAGATTACCGATGTTAACAGCATTACAATCTCAAGTACAAGAAAGATTGTTCTCTAAAGAAAACTTATATGCTATGGACTTAAATGACTTAACAAAAGCTTCTGGTGCTATTACTAGAGAGGTAGAGACAATACTAAAGACATCTACTGAAGCAATACAAACAATAACACAGTTTGGAACACTAAATAGTGAGTACCGTAAGTTAATAGACGCTATTTTATTATTATCAGAAGATAAACTAAATAGAATAAAAGAAATAGTTTACACAGAATAATTTTTGTTATATAATTATCTTGTAAAGGAAAAGTAATTTTGTTACTATGTTTCTTTATAACGCATATATTCATTGATAGTGCTCCTCTGTTTCGATCAGAGAGCCCCCTATTAGTTATAATAGGGGTATATCCCAGGTGGAATTAGAGATATTAAGGTGGAGCAAGACCACCCCTCCTGACCTACTATGTAGATGTCTATAAAGAAGTAGTAGATATGTGGCTTTTTATAGATCCACATTATACCCCCTTTAGTTAGATAATGTTAAAATAAAAAAGTCAGTAAACCAGATTATAGGCGTTCTTTCGATATAGTTATGTATAATGACCTTATGCCCGTCATCAACAGAGACTATATTTTTAGAACTATCTTTATAGAACATCTACTACTATTTTGTCTTTTATAAGGTTTAACCTAGGTAATATTATTTATAGCAGTTTTCTGAAACCCTTTTAGAAACGATGTAATGCCGAAGATTATAATATAACCATCGCTATTCATCTGTTAGACTTAATGTTATCTAGGTCAAGCCTTATACTAGGCTTGGTTGTTTTTTATTTTTTATTCTCCGTTTTATTAATACAATAAAATGAGTAAAAATAATTTTAGTGCAAAAAATCGACTAACCATCTGTCGATTTTTTGTTTACACCAAATATTGGGTATGGTATAATTAAGTTGCTTGGGTATTCTCCGAAGAACCCAAGGTGTTCTATTGATTATTTATCAGTAACTCAAAAAAGATACTTACGCTCTACGAGTACGCACAAACACCAATTCAAAAGAGAGGTCACTAGATCAAAAGTCGAGGGTGTGTGGTTGTTACCTGTACTTTATGTAAGTGGAACTTATCTATGGCGAAGCAGTTATATGTGAGTGTTACGGCTCAAACAATAACAAGAGATAATCGTTGGCAGTTGACGGGGAGATATGCCCCTATAACATAGGTAAGTGTTGTTTGCCGAAAACTGTCTAATTTATTACTGAATAGTAAGATACAGATATGTCAGTAACCAGCCTGACCTATATCGCTAATGACTAAAGAAGGTACAGCTTTAGTTAGATATAGTAATTCAATAAGTAGGTTATATTTGCTATTGAAAGCCCAGACAACTTTCCTAGGCTAACTTCTAGTGCACGAACGCCCTTACTTGGGGTAAGTGGTACATAGACGGGGTTGTGATACCCTTTGAGGACGAATACCGAGTTTATGTAGCGAAAGCATTTATGATCTGACTAGAATAGTGGGTACGATTGGATGTTAGAATACTATCAACATCTCGAGGGGTAGTAATTTAGTTAACATTTAGCCGTTGAAACTTGTTAAAGAGTGTATAACAATTTGGTGCCTAACTACTCTGTATAAATCGGTTTATGGATATTATTTGTGATTGAAATGGGTACATTAAGCCATTTTAACCTGTCTAAAGTCGGCAATCTTGAGGGTAAGCACTCCCTCCAGGTATAAATTATTTGTCTTTCGTTAAAGGTGTAAGCCTTTATATTTAGCGACATTTATACCGAGTACCACTAAATAACAGAGGTATGGGAAAAACTTGTGGGTAATAAAATAAGTCCCACCAGATAAATATTGATGAAGTAAAATTGAGATATGCTTTTGTTATCGTATCTAATTTGATTAAAGCAAACAAATTAATTAAGAGAGGGGTAAGATTTTGCAGTATCTTATCTCTCTCTTAATTAATTTGGAGGGAAATATGAATAATGGTTTATTGTTTTTAGATATTGATGGGGTTGTTAATACTTTTATGATTGGAGACGAACCTTTTAATAGTAGAGCAGGAGGAATTAAAAGAGGATCTTTCTATTTTGATATGGGATCTCCTTCTGAATATAGGGTTTCCAATAAACAAGCATTACTTTGGGTATCAAAGTTATGTATTGACTATAAATTAGATATAGTAATATCTAGTTCTTGGCTAATAGGGAACGAATTAGATAAGATTAAGTTCTCTTTGTATAGTTCTGGTTTATCAAAAGAAGTTAATATTATAGGTGGAGTAAGCCCAAATCTTTGTTGTCATAGAGGACTTGCTATTGAGTTGTGGTTAGAAGAGCACAAGATAGACTTAAATAAGACACCTATTGTTATACTTGACGATGATTGTGATATGGCTGGATCAGAGATTGATCTAACACCTTATTTAGTTAAAACTGATACCTATGTTGGTTTTAGTCATAGAGATTATTTAAAGGCTAGTGAGTTACTAAATAAGGAGGAATAATATGAAAAGAAATAAAAACCTAGAGTGGTTTGCTTTTTATCAAGACCTTAATAGTACTGAACTAGTGTTTACCAATGTAATGTCAAGTGACCTAGTTGAAGATATACTTAAAGGGGTTAAGAGTAAATCAAACTTTAGAAAAATAGATAGTTATGATACACTAAAAGAGGCATTAAGAAGTTATTTTATGTGGAGATATTGGGGTAAATCTGAATACGAAGTTATTGTCTCTAATTGGTCTGGAAGAGACTTTGAAAAGAAGATTGATATATGGTATCAGTTAGAGCCTAATTTAGATAGAATTACTGAATATGTTATTAGAGAGTTAAAACTAGATTTTTAGGGGGGTAATGTTATGACTCTAGATTATACATTAGCAAGGGACTTCCCGTTAAAGCAGGAACAAAATGAAATGATAGACTTTGCTATAAAAAGACCTTATGCTGTTATCTCGGGACAAACAGGACTTGGTAAGACATATACGGCAGTAACATTGGCAACACAGTTGATGTTACACAATAAAAATCTTATTACTGTTATTTTTGCACCACCAAAAGCGATTATGTCTTTTGAGAAGGAGTTAACGCAAAAGTTAAAGGTGTCCTATTCTATAATATCTACTGAAAAAATGTCTATAAACCCAAAGGCAAGATTTTTAATAGTATCTTATACTAGAGTGGAGGACTCCTATGCTTATCTAACAGAGTTAAAGAAGAAGTGGTTACTTCTAGGTATATGTGATGAGGCACATCAATTACAAAATAGAGATTCAGCAATATATAAGAAGTTTTGTAATATAAGAAAGCTTTTTGCAATACTTTACTTTCTTACAGCAACAAGTTGTAAAAATAATATCGAGGGTATGTATTGGATGTTAAACTTACTTAACCCTGATATTCTAGGAAGTTGGGGAAACTTTAGAAGTAGATACTTATTAATAGAAAAGAAGAAGATAACTCAAACAACGAGAAATCGTAGTAAAGTTAAAAGGACCATAGAAGAAATAGTTGGATATAAAAACCTAGAGGAGTTACAAAATATTTTAAATAATGTTGTTATAGTTAGACAAAAAGAGTATAAGTTAAACTTTACATATCACACTTGTAAAATGAACGAGTATGAGACAGAGCAATATCTAGAGGCTAGTAAGGGGAATAACTCTGAAAACGCTAAAGACTTCTGGTCTGTAAGGTTAAGAGATATAACTATGGTAGTTGATAATATATCTGATGATGTAGAAAAAAGAGAGAAGATCTCGAATAAGGAAAGATTATTGTTAAAGGTTTTACTAAATAATCTTAAGAATAATAAACCAACTATTGTATACTGTGGTTATATTGAGGTACTAGATAGATTAAAGTTTTTGATAGACACTTTTAAGAAAGATCTTGGTGTTAGTGAAACATTAGTCATAAAGGGTAGTGTTCCAATGAAAGATAGAAAGCTGATACAGGATCTAATTTCAGTTGATAAGCCTTGTTTAATAACAAGTGCTGGAGGAGAGAGTGTAAACTTACAAAGAGCAAATAGTATAATCTTCTATGATTTGCCTTATGATATTTCAGCAATAATGCAAGTTATAGGAAGAATAACAAGAGTAGATACAGTTTACGATCAACAGTATATTGATATAGTTGAGGCATTTGGTACAACTGATACATATAAAAGACTTTGTATGGAAAAGAATATGAAGTTAGTTGAAAGTCTTTTTGGTAAAATGAATACGCTACCTTATACAACATATAATAACGAGCAAAAGTTTATGAGTACTTTAAGGAAAGCATTACTCTGGGCTTTTAAAAGAGGAACATTAGTTACACAGGAAGAGTTAGAAGATATATTTCAGAAGTTTAATAAGATGGAATAAATCTAACTCTTTTTGTTTTTTATTTATATATTATTTTAGGGTGCAAGAAATGGAGGAATTATATGAAGGTATGTGATACAAAAGTAAAAAGTCCTTCAATGCTTTTAGAGGAAGAAAGTGGTCTTCTTGTTACTTATGATCTTAATAAAAAGAAAGCACAAAAGTTAGTAGACGAAAACAGTAGTTTTAAAGTAGGAGACGAAGTTTTAGTTATTGATTGGAGTGGTAAAGAGTATAAGATTATAAAGAAAGAAGATAAATCAAAAGCAGAAGAACCTATAAAAGAAGCAGAGGGGACGCAGACAACAGATATAGCAGAGAAAAAAGATCAATCTGTTGGCACTCTAAAAAAGCCTAGAAGGGTTAAAAAGATTATTAATTGTGAGTCATTTAGTATACCAAGAAACCATAAGTTTAAAGGTTTTATGATGAACGAAAGTGGTTTATATACAAGAGGTAACTATGTACTTGTTAATAATAACGGAAAAATTAGGGCAGTTAATAAAAATAAATTAAAATAATAGGAGGAAAAATATAATGGGAAAATTAAAAACAGGAATATCAACTGATATGGACTTTATTAAGTTGATGAAAGAAAAAGGACAAGATGTTAATGCAGAGTTTCCAGCAGAAACATTAAGAACACAATTAGATTTAGTTTCTGAAACTGTTAAAGTAACTTTTAATAGTACAAACGAAACAATACTTGAGGCTGTAAATGAAGAAGAGCCACCTATAGTAACTTGCACTGTTACTTTTAATGTTGCAGGTTTAGAAACAGGAGATGTACCAACAGTTACAGTTGGAGAGGAAGTTATAACTACTCTTCCAGCAACACTTGTTGAAGATATTGGTACAGAACTTCCTTTTTCAGTATCTTGCGAAGGGTATGTTTCACAAGAAGGAACTATCACTTTTGATGAGGATAAAGAAGTTACTGTTACTTTAGAAAAAGTACCTGTTATCTATACTTTAACATTAAACTTTAATGGAGCAGAAGATACAGAGGGACACACTTCAAAATCTATAGACTTTGAGGAAGGCGTAACAGCTGTACTATCATCAGTATTTGACGCTAGTACTTTAGTAACACCTTATTGGGCTACTAGTTTAACGGGTTGGTCTGAAGAGGCAACATATTATGACGAGATAACTGAAGTTGTTATGAATAGTGATGTAACTGTTTATGCAAATTGGACTATGAAAAGCGTTAATGCTTGGCAAGAAGAAACAAAACAAGATAATATGGTTTTTAAAGACAATCAATCTATTTCAGATATAGAGTATCTTTCTGATACGTTGCATTTTATTTTGGAAGCTGATGATAGTGCTTCAGGCAGAGGAAAGTTTACTTACCACACTGCTGGGGACGGACATTTTGCTCGTTTCATTTTAGAAGTAGGAGATAGTGATCTTACACAAATAGGACTTCACGTTGAGTGGGAAGAAGAAGATGACAGTGGTTCTTCTGGTATCTTCCAATTAAGTCACGAGGCAAGTTACTATAATGGTGTTTACTTCTCTCAAATGCCTTATGATTCTATGAGTAGTTATAGGTTCCCTGTTGAACTTAATGACGAGTACTTTATAGATGGTGCTTCAACAACTGAACTTGTTGATATATTCAGTTATCTTGTTGGATATATTAATAAATCTTAATAGTTAACAAACATATTAATTATAGAATTATAGGTCATAGTTTAGAAAACTTAAGTGATTATAAATTATGACCTCTGTTTGTTTATAGTAATGTATAGAAAGAAGAGGTACTAATAAATGATAAAGTTAAGTATAATAATACCTTATTATGAGACTTATGATTATACATATAAGTTATTAAGAGAGTTATCTATCCAAGTAACAGATGAAGTTGAAGTTATTTTAATTGACGATGGTTGTAATGAAACTAGACTAGATCAATTTGATTTTGTTAAGATAACACATCTTGAAAAACATTGTGGGGCTTCTTATTCTTGGAATCGTGGAATCGAACAAGCACAGGGTAAGTTTATTGCTTTTATAGATTCAGATGATATGATTATGATGAATTATATTGAGGAATTACTTAAAGCAGTAGATAGTGATTTAGCCGATGAAGTTGTTTTTGGTTTTATGGATGTAGATAAGTGCTTATGCGTAAAAAGACCTAGTTGCCGTGCTATATGGAAAGCAATTTATAGAAGAGAGATAGTACCAAAGTTTGATGAAACTTATCTTTGTAATACAGATCTACCCTTTAAAAGATCTTTAAGGGAAACAGAGCACACGAAAGATTATATAGATAAAGTTTTATATGCTTACCGTTCTGTTAGAGAAGGTAGTATTACCTGGAGAAAACACCACGGAGAGTTTAAGAATAACTTTGAATATAATGACGAAAAGAAATAATTTTATGATATAATCTATCTAGGAGGGTTTATGAAATTATTTGTTGTTAGTGATATTCACGGTTTTTACAGTGAGTTTATAAGAGATATTCATAACGCAGGTTTTAATGAAGAAGATGATAATCATCTTTTGATCGTTCTTGGAGATTTATTTGATAGAGGAGAAGAGTCTAAAAGTATCTATACTTATTTAAAAGATCTAACTGATAAAAAGAGAGCCGTTGTATTACACGGTAATCACGAAGACTTTTTAATAGATTTTTTAGAAGGTAAAGATTGTTTCTTTAATTATAACTATAATGGTTTTAATTCAACTTTAGATAGTTTTTTACTTCAAACTAGATCTTTTGAAATGTTTTGCTTTTACTGTTCTAGTGAGCCTGATATGGCTGAAGAAATGTATGGGGACGATATAAAGACAATAACTTTGGACTCTAGTGCAGTACCAACCGAGATCAAGTTTGAGTTATTTCAGGAGTATGCTAGAAGAACTATATTAAAAAGAAATAAAGACCTTTTAGGTTGGTTAAAAAGTTTACCGTTTTATTTTGAAACAAAGAACTATATATTTACACACGCCTCAATAGATGGTACCTGTGAAGATTGGCATAACCCAATTAAGTCGGGGTATGCAGGACAAACACCTTGGCAGTATCTAACTTGGGACGATGGTTATTTCTATAGGCAACCCGTCACTAATACTGATAAGACAGTTGTTGTAGGGCACTTTCACACAGACGCTATAAGAAGTAAAAATGGTCTACCTTTTCCTGATGAAGAAGATAATACAATTCTTTATGGGGATAAGAAGATATTTATAGATACTTGTACTGTGTTAACACATCGAGTTAATGTTTTAGTATTAGAGGACGAATTAATATAAGGAGGAATTATGAACTTATATGAAGAAGTAAAAAATAATAAAGAGTTTTATGAAAAGTTAGATGACGCTTTAAGAACTCTTATTGATAGATATAAAGGATATTTTGATAGTAATAAAAAAGATAGAACTTTTATATTAGATAATTTCGAGCGAGATTTAGAAAGAGTTGCAAACTTAATGGATAATTATGGGTACACATATACACCTACTGATATGGAAGATGTTTCAGAAGATATATTTGAAACTATAGTGTTAAGATACCTGGAGGGTTTCCAGGACTTTCTTGATAAAGGTAAGAGTAATATTGAAACAATTAATGTTGATGTAAAGAACCTATTAAAGTTAATTGATAAACACAAAAGTATTTCAGAACATTTTATATAATGTTCTTTTTTTTTTTCGTATAATAGTAATAGGAGGTATATATGCTAGAAGAACTTTATAATAGATTAAAAAACATAAAAGAAAAGAGCCCTGTATTACTTATTGAAAAAGCTGCCATTTTGTTTAAAGAGAACTATAGTAAAGA
>JAGCCQ010000005.1 GCA_017651565.1 Bacilli bacterium
AACGATATCTAAAATTGTTTGTTTTGTATTGTTGATGACTTCTCTATCCATATGATAGATAGTAACTTGGCCATTATCTTCAATGTCAATTTTGACATTATCATTCTTAGCGATGATTTCGTTAATAACTTTACCGCCAGTACCGATAACATCTCTAATCTTATCTGCATCAATATAGAATGTATCCATCTTTGGAGCATATTTACCGACATCTTTACGTGGTTCGGAAATAGCTTTTGCCATGACTTCTCTAATTTGAGCACGTGCAACATGAGCTTGAGCAAGAGCTTCTTTTAAGACTTCACGAGTGACACCTTTAATTTTGATATCCATTTGTAAAGCAGTAATACCTTTTTCAGTACCAGCAACTTTGAAGTCCATATCACCAAAGTGATCTTCTAAACCTTGGATATCGGTAAGAATTGTGTATGGGTGTTTACCATCTAATGGACCACTACTAATTAAGCCCATAGCGATACCAGAAACCATAGCTTTGATTGGAACACCAGCTGCCATTAATGACATACATGATGCACAGATAGATG
The DNA here is from genome assembly GCA_017651565.1 of Bacilli bacterium. GTDB lineage: Bacteria > Bacillota_I > Bacilli_A > RFN20 > CAG-826 > RGIG9670. Next base: position 546 of record JAGCCQ010000005.1, read on the forward strand.
CTTGAGAAGATGAACCATTAGATTCACAAACTTCAGCAACTGTTCTAATTGTGTATGGGAATTCTTCTTCAGAAGGAATGACATAACTTAATGCTCTTTCACCTAAAGCACCATGACCAATTTCTCTACGGCCTGGGGAACCCATTCTACCAACTTCACCAACTGAGTAAGGTGGGAAATTGTAATGATGCATCCAGTGTCTTGTTTCTTCTGGAGTTAAATTATCAATAATTTGTTCATCAGATTTTGCACCTAATGTTGTAATTGAGATAACTTGTGTTTGACCACGAGTGAACATGGCAGAACCATGAACTCTTGGTAATAAGTCGACTTGAGCGTCTAATGGACGAATTTCATCAACTTTACGGCCGTCTGGTCTAATCTTTTCATCAGTGATTAATCTTCTAACTTCTTTAGCAACTAATCCTTCTAATGTTTCGTTGACCATGTGCATTGCTTTTTGATGGTCTTTTTCGTTTTCATATTTACGTGTATCGTAATCATCTAAGATTTCGTTTTCGATAGCATCAATTGCGTCTTGTCTTTCTAACTTATCAAAGATAGAGATAGCTTTTTTGAGTCTTTCTTCCGCTCTATCAGTGACGTCTTTAAGAATTGTTGGATCACATTGATATAATTCGATTTCTCTTTTTGGTTTGCCGATTTCTTTAATGATTGTTTCTTGCCATGCACATAATTTCTTAATTGCTTCATGACCAAACATTAAAGCATCTAACATTGTATCTTCATCTAATTGATCAGCACCTGCTTCAACCATGTTGATAGCATCCTTGGTACCTGCAACAGTTAAATTTAAATCACTTGCTTCTTTTTCAGCGACAGTTGGGTTAATGATGAATTTACCGTTAACTCTACCAACTTGAACACCAGCAATTGGACCATCGAATGGAATATCAGAAATACCTAGTGCTAAGGAAGAACCTAACATTGCAGTCATTTCAGGAGTACAATCTTGGTCAACAGACATAACTGTGTTGACGATTTGAACTTCGTTTCTGAATCCTTCAGAGAACATTGGTCTAATTGGACGGTCAATTAATCTTGCAGTTAAAGTAGCATGTTCACCAGCTCTACCTTCTCTTCTTAAGAAGGAACCAGGGATTTTACCTACTGCATATTGCTTTTCTTCATAACCAACAGTTAATGGGAAGAAATCTCCCTCTTTTGGTTCATCAGAACAGCATACTGTGGAAAGAACAACTGTTTCATTGAGTCTTACTAAAACAGCGCCGTCAGCTTGTTTAGCAATCTCGCCAGTTTCAACTACAAACTTCTTTCCTTCGAACTCTAATTCGAATACTTTTTTCATTTTCTTTTCCTCTTTTTAATTTTTCAACTCCACCATTATATTAAATATATAAAAGTTTGTAAACAGACTTTTATAGAAAAGAAAAAGCCACTCAAACGAGCGGCTAGTTCATACATCTTGATAACTTATTTTCTTAAGCCTAAATCAGCGATAAGTTTAGAATAAGCATCTCTGTCTTTGTTGACAAGATAAGCTAATAAGCTACGTCTTTGTCCAACTAAAATCATAAGTGAACGTTTTGAATTTGCGTCTTTATGATTTTTCTTTAGGTGAGCTGTTAATGCATTGATTTGATCAGTTAAGATTGCAACTTGAACTTGAACAGAACCAGTGTCTTTTTCATTCTTACCGAATTTTTTAACTAACTCTGCTTTTCTTTCTTTGGAAACTGCCATTGAAATATCCCTCCTAAAATCTACTTGGCTATAAACAATGTTAAACGTTTGGGAATCGTTAAACTTTGTCTAAGCTGCGATAAATAATATATATTTAATCAAACTGAAAAGCAACCTTTTTAATCAACTTTCTTATTAAAGAAGTCTTTTGCGGCTAATCTATCACGATATAATTCATCAGATAATTCGAATTCGCTTTCAAATTTATAGTTCTCTCTATGGAAATCAATGAACTCAAATTCCATTCTTTCGCCATAGATATCTTCATTAAAGTCTAATAAGAAAACTTCTAGTATTGGTGCATCTAATTCATCTACAGTTGGATGTGTTCCAAATGATGCAATTGCGTTATATTCTTCGTCATATAGCTTTGCTATTCCAAAATATACACCTTCTCTAGGCATGAAATAAGAATCATATAAAGAAAGGTTTGCGGTTGGATAACCGAGTCTTGCACCATTTTGTAACCCTTTAACAACTTTTCCTCTAACGGAATAATGTCTACCGAGCAAACGATTAGCTAAAGTGATTTGTCCTTTGCTTAATGCATCAAAGATCCATCTAGAAGAAATCTTTTCATTATCAAACATTTCGTATCCAACAACTTTTGTTATGAAATATTTACTTAGTAAATCAACATCGCCTTTCTTTTGATAACCAAAAGTATAATCAGCGCCACAAACACAAACCGATGGTTTTAGTGATTTAAGTTGCTTTAAAAAGTCTTCTGGAGATGCCTCTATTAACGCTTTTGACATCTCTACTTCGAAATAATAATCAACGCCTAACTCTTTAAAGAGTTTTACTTTATCATGTGTAGGAGTTAATAATTCAGTGCTTCCGTTTAAGAAGTTATAAGCAGAATTGCTAAAAGAAAGAACGCCTACTTTTTTCCCTAATTTCTTAGCTTCGTTAATAATTTTTTGATGGCCCAAATGCACTCCATCAAAGAAGCCAAGACATAAAACTATATTCTCATCCAAAGATGGGAAACTCTGATAATCAAATTCAAATACATCCATTATTGTTTAAATTCCTAGCACAAAAATAATATTCGTGTTCCTTAAGTTGGTAAATTGCTTGAACATTATTGTTGCTATCTACCACACAATATTGTGTGCACAAGTCAGGGAATAATTTCAATGATAATTTACCACCATGCTTAACTTTTTTAAGTGTTTCATCATCCATTACTTTATAAACAGGCATATAAGTTTTGATGACTTCAAACATATCTAAACTATCGTCCATCGAGACTGATTCGATAGGTTTAGAATTCTCAATTTTAAAGTCTCCAATCTGCACTCTTTCTAAAGTTTCTAGATAACCTACATTATTTAGTTTTTCCGCTATTGTTTCTCCTAGCGTTCTTATATATGTTCCCTTCGAAACAGTTGCCTTAAAAGTAATGGCGTTATCTTCTAATTTGAGTAGCTCTAACTCATGGATAAAAATGTCTCTTGCTTTTCTTTCGACAGTCTTACCTTCATGAGCAAGTTCATAAAGCTTTCTTCCATCGATATGAATTGCGCTTGTCATAGGAGGAATTTGCTTTTGATTTCCTAATAAAATAGTTAGTACTTTTTTAGTAGTATCTATGTCTATTGTAGAAATATGCTTTTCTTCAATGATTTCACCTGTTAAATCTGCAGTCGAGGTTTTCTTTCCTAAAACGAGTTTTGCAATATAAGTTTTCTTATCGTTTTCCATAAAAGATAATAGCTTTGTAGCATCGCCATAGGCGATTAAAAGAAGACCAGTAGCAAATGGATCCAATGTGCCATTATGACCAATCTTTTCTATAGAAAACTTATGTGAAAGCTTTTTACAGACATCAAATGATGTCCAATCTTTACTCTTATTTAATAATAAAAATCCATTTTTCATATTTCAAATCGGTACACATAATTATATAATTATTGCACTATATGAAAGCAATAAGAACATTACTAGCTTGTATTAGAAAAGCAGACCAAACATATAATTTAATCCAACATGGAGATAAAATCGTCATTGGATTATCTGGTGGAAAAGATAGTATTGCTTTAACCTACTGTCTGTCACTTTATAAAAAGTTTTCTCACACAGATTTTAAGATTCAACCAGTTGTTTTAAATCTTGGTTTTCCAGGGTTCAATCCACAACCATTAATTGAGTTTTGTAGGTCCTTAGATCTTGATTTAATTGTCTCTGATAACACTGATGTCTATAAGGTTTTAGAGATTCAAAAAGAAAATCAAAATTCTAAGCATTTGCCTTGTTCTATCTGCTCAAGAATGAAGAAAGCTGCAATTAATAAAGTAGCTAAAGAAATAGGATTCAACAAAGTTGCCTTCGCTCATCATGCTGAAGATGCTATTGAAACTTTATTTATGAATGAAATTTATGGAGGTAGAGTTGCAACATTCTCTCCAAAAATGCATTTAGAGAAAGCTGATATTGAATTTATTAGACCTTTGATTCACGTTAGAGAATCAGATATTAAGAAACTTATTAGAGAAGAAAATCTTCCAGTTGTTGGTTCTCACTGTCCAGCCGATAAAACCACCACTAGAGAAACTATTAAAAACATTCTTGATGGTTTATATAAAGAATTCCCTAAGGCAAAAGAATCATTCTTATCAATGTTAAGTAACTATGAACATGAAGACTTATGGAATGATAAAATCTATCTTCAAGTAGATCAAGAAGGCTTGGCACTTAAGCCAATCGTCGACAAAATCGACGCTTTCGCTGCTTATGATATTAGAAATAAGGTTTTCTGCATGGAACAAAATGTTCCTTATGACTTAGAAATCATTCTTGATGAAGAAAGAGAAGCCCACAACTATCTAATTATGTTAGGCGAAACTCCTATCGGTCACATTAGATATAGAGCGCTTCCTGATAACAAATACAAAGTCGAACGTTTCTGCATCTTAAAAGAATACCGTGCAAAAGGAAGAGGAAGAAAAGTATTCAATTACTTCCTAGACATGCTTGGAGCAAAATTCAATCCATGCACAATTTGTTTTGACGGTCAGCTTTACTTAAAAGATTTCTATGAATCATGTGGCTGCGTAACAATTGGCGACAAATTCATGGAAGCTGGAATCGAACACGTATACATGGAGAAAAAAATTAATCATGTTTAATTGGGGTTTTATTGGAAGCGGCGCGATTTGCTACAACACTAGCAAGCAAATGTTAAAGAGCGGAAAACACAAGGTTTCTTGTGTTTGGTCCCGAACATATGAGCACGCGTGCGAGTTCGCGAATAGTGTAGGCGCGAGAGCATGCGAAACGCTCGAAGAACTCCTAAATGATAAATCAATTGATGGGATTTATATAGGAACTCCACATTCATCTCACTATAAATACGCTAAAATGGCGCTTGAGAGAGGAATTCCTGTTTTGTGTGAAAAAGTATTCACATTATCTTACGAAAGTAGTTTCAATCTCCTAAAAATAGCAAAAGAACATAATACATACATTTGTGAAGCAATGTGGACTTGGTTTTCGCCATCTGCTTTAAAAGTAAAGAGTTGGATTAAAGATAATAAGATTGGCAGACCAAAACTAATGAAATCTAACTTCTGTGTGCCTAATTTCTTTAGAAGAAAAGAAAGAGTCTATAAGAAGGAATACGGAGGAGGAAGTTTATTAGATTTAGGAATTTACCCTATCGCATACGCTTATAACCTTTTTGGTTATCCAGATAAAATCGAAGCTACAGCACGTATGAAAAACGGCGTTGATTTAGAATGTAACGCAAAACTTATTTATAATACTGGTCTAGTTTGTGAGCTACGTTCAGCTATTGATAGATTAGGAACTTGTTCTACAACAATTATTGGTGAAGAAGGTAGGATAAAAGTTCCTGCTCCTATGCACTGCTCTCGAAAGGCCCATTTGAAAGGAAAAGAAAAGATCAAGTACCACGACTCTTATCCCTTTGGACTTTATGAAAATGAGTTTACTTTAGTAGCAGAAGAAATTAAGCAAGAAAAAAAGGAATCGATGTACGTTCCTTTTAAATCCACTCTTGATGTCATGAAAATCATCGAAGAAATAAAAAAGAAAATTGGCTTATCTTACGACGAAGCCAATTCACTATAATTACTTTTTAGAGTTTTCAAGAAGCTCAGTAATACGGGCTTCTTTTTTATATCCTTCATCAAGAACAAATCTTAATTCAGGACATCTTCTTGTATCTAATCTTGAGGCTAATTTACTGCGGATAAATCCTTTGGATTTCTCCAATACTTTCATTCCTTCTACTTCTTGGTCTTCGATAATGAAACTTACATATACAGTCGCATAAGAAATATCTGCGCTTACTTTAACTTCCGGAATTGTAACAAATCCTAAGTGAGGATTCTTTAATTCGATTTGAATAATTTCAGCAACACCTTTTCTGATAATGCCTGCAATTCTTTCTTGTTTATTAGCCATTATTCTTCCTTATTAACCATTTCGTAGAATTCGATAATATCTGCTACTTTTTCATCATTGAAGTTTTCAATTGTCATACCACATTCGAAACCTGCTTTGACTTCTTTAGCTTGATCTTTGCCTCTTTGTAATGAAGCTAATTTACCTTCATAAATAACAACGCCGTCTCTCATGATTCTACATAAAGCATTGTTTTTAACAATGCCGTCAGTAATCATACAGCCAGCAATTGTGCCAATTTTAGATACTTTGAATAATTGTCTAACTTCAGCTTGTCCAAGAATTGATTCTGTGAGTTCTGCTGGAGTCATACCTTTCATAGCTGCTTGGATTTCTTCAATCAAAGCATAAATGATTTTGTGCAATCTGATTTCAACTTTTTCTTCTTCAGCTTTTGCACGTGTTCTTGCATCTGGACGTACGTTGAATCCGTAGATGATTGCATTACTAGCATTAGCTAATAAGACATCAGATTCAGTGATTGCACCCGAAGTTGCACGAACAATATTGATTTTAATCTTATCTGTAGAAAGTTTTTCTAAAGATGCTTTAACAGCTTCAGCAGAACCAGTTGAGTCTGCTTTAACAATAATGTTAAAGTTGATGACTTCACCTGTATTTGCAAGCAAGTCTTCTAACTTAGCACCACCAGATTTTGCTTTTTCAGCTTCATCTTTTGCAAGTTTACGTTTCATTGCGATTTCTTTAGCTTCTGCTTCAGTTGGGAAAGCCATGAAACGGTCACCTGCTAATGGAGTTTCGCTTAAACCAATAACACTAACTGGTGTACTTGGAGTAGCGCAACTTACTACTGCCTTATATTCATTAGTCATTCTACGAGCTTTGCCGTAAGAAGTGCCAACAACTAAGTAATCACCTTCTCTAAGTGAGCCGTTTTGAACTAATAATGTAGCCTTAGGACCTTCGTTTTTGTCTAAGACTGCTTCTAAGACAGTACCCATAGCAAATCTATCTGGGTTTGCTTTTAATTCTTTCATTTCTGCAACAAGGACGATGCTTTCAAGTAATGCATCGATACCTTTTTTCTGCTTAGCAGAAATTTCTACACAAATGACATCACCACCATAGTCTTCAGCAACTAATTCGTGAGCCATTAATTCGTTTTTAACTCTGGATGGATCAGCACCTGCTTTATCCACTTTGTTGATTGCAACAATGATTGGAACTCCTGCAGCTTTAGCGTGGTCGATAGCTTCAATTGTTTGAGGCATAACACCATCATCTGCAGCGACAACTAAGACAACAATATCAGTAACACTAGCACCTCTAGCTCTCATTGCAGTGAAAGCTTCGTGGCCTGGAGTATCGATAAATGTGACTTTTTGCCCATTTACTTCTTTTTGATAAGCACCAATCTCTTGTGAAATTCCACCAGCCTCGGAATCAACTAAGTTGGAATTTCTGATTGCGTCAATTAAAGTTGTTTTACCATGGTCAACGTGTCCCATGACTGTAACAACTGGTGGGCGTGGTTTTAACTTAGAAGGATCGTCTTTAATTTCGACATCTTCAAAGTTTTCCGCCGCAACAATAACTTTTTTCTCGAAATCGTAGCCGAATTCAAGACAAATAGTTCCGATTAATTCATCATCTAGAACTGTATTGATAGTAATCATCTTTCCTTGCATGAAAAGGAATTTAATGATGTCACCAACAGGAATTTCTAATGTTTTAGATAATTCCCCAACAGTAATAGCGCCAGTATAAGTAAAAACTCCACCATTAACCTTAGTTCTTACTTTGTCAGCTTTGACTTTAGTAGAAACGTTTGTTTCTCTATCAAAGTTTTTATTGTTATTCTTTCCCATATTGGCACCTCCTATTAACAATTTTGTGATGATTATCTATTAGCGGTTGTCCTCATCGTAGTAATCATCATATTCGTCGTAGTCGACGTCATCTTCATCATCGTAATTATCTTCAGATTCTTCTGCATCGAGTTCAGCAAGTTCTTCTTCAGTATAAATTGACATTCTTTCAGCGTTAGATGTATCTGTAACACCTTTCTTGTCATCTTTATCTTCAGATTCTTCTTTCTTTTTGCTGAATTTCTTCTTTGAAGAAGTCTTCTTAGAATTATCTTCAGATTCAAGGGATGCTTCTAAATCTGCTAAGGAAGTTGTTGTCTTAACAGTTGTTGTTGGAGCAACAGGAGCTTCAACTGGTTTTTCTTCAACCTTTGGAGCGACTGGAGCTTCTTCTTCGACAGGAGCAACTACTTCTTCAGTTTCTTCTACTTCTGCTTCTAAAGCTTCGTTTAAGTCGTCATTTGCGACTTCGTCATAAACTCTATCTTGTGGAGCAACATAACCTTCTGGTAAACCTGGAAGAACTGTTGTGTTGACTTTGATGTCGTTTCTTGCAGCAGTTGCAGCAGCCATTTCAGCAGCTTTTTGAGCAGCAAGTTCCATAACGAGTTTATTTTTAACTTCGAGTTCAGCAGCTTGAAGTTCTTCGATAGTTTGATATGTTAAACCATTTTCGATTGCTTCGGATTCAAGTTTGATATCGATATGATATCCAGTTAACTTAACTGCTAATCTAACATTAGCGCCCTTACGACCAATTGCGAGTGAGAATGAATCATCTTTAACAATTGCGATTGCGCTTTTCTTTTCTACGTCAACTATAACACCAGCGACACGTGCAGGTTTTAAAGCTTCAATAATGAATAAACCTGGGTTTTCGCTCCAAGCGATAACATCAATCTTTTCTTTTGCTTGGCCATTCCCTAAATGACCAACAACTTTTTGAATTTTAGTACCATTAGGGCCAATACAAGCACCTGCAGGATCAATATTTGGATCAGGAGAATAAACAGCAATTTTACTTCTTTCGCCAGCTTCACGAGCAATGCCTTTAACGATAACAGAACCATTATAAATATCTGGAACTTCTTCGTTTAAGATACATCTTAAGAAACCTTCGTTAGCTCTAGAAACTACGATGTGAGCACCTTTTGTGCCACTAGCAACGTCGTGAATGTAAACTTTAATTTGATCACCAACGTTGAACTTTTCTTCGCCAATTAATTGGCTATGAGGTAAGTAGACTGATGTACGAACTAAGTTAACAGTAACACCTTTTTCGTCGACCTTTTCGACTTTACCGGTGATAATTGTGCCAATTTTATCTTTGAATGCGTCATAAAGAATGCCTTTTTCTGCTTCAGCAAACTTTTGGTGCATGATTGATTTAATTGACATAGCTGTTGCTTTTCTTAAATCATCAATACTTGCTTCAATGAAGTATTCATCGCCGTCTTTGTATTCAGCTTTCTTCTTTCCTTCATTTGCGTCTTCTGTTGCGATTTCTAAGAAATCATCTTGAACATCATCTCTGACAATTTTAACTTGCCACATTTCGATAATGCCTTTGTCTGCATCGATGTTAACTCTAACATCTGCATCATCACCACCGAGTTGTTTACGGTAGCCTTTGATAAGTGCTTCCTCTAGGGCAGCAAGCACTGTATCTCTTGTAATTCCCTTGCTAGCTTCAATTTCTTCTAATGCAGCATTGAATTGTGTTGCGTCAATAGTCATAACTATTTACTCCTTAAAATTTAATTGCTAAGCGTATTTTTAAGATGTTTGATTTAACAACTTCAACATCTTTGCTTCTTGTTTTGATTCTCTTAGTTACTAAGATTGAATTATCATTTACCTCTTTAAGAGTTCCTTCGAAAATGTTTTCGCCTTCGATAGGATTGTTGACGTGTACATTTACGTAACTGCCGACATACTTATCTAATTCTTCAACTTTTAAAGGTTTTTCAGCTCCTAAAGAAGAAATATCAAGATTGTATGCTGCTTCAAATGGGTCAATTTCATCAAAGTATGTACTAAGTACATTAGTTACTTCAACGATGTCTTCCATATTAATTGGAGCGACTCTATCAACAACGATACTAACTTGTAAAGAACCACTATTTCTAGAAACGTTTAAACTAACAAGATTATAATTGATACTTGCTAATTTGCTTGAGACGAGTTCAGATAATTGTTTTTCTTCCATAATTCTCCCTTAAAAACAAAGAGTGGCCTTTTCGGTCACTCTTGTTCAGAGTATTGTACTTTCTTTCGAAAGCACCATTATCATAATTGAATATTTACTAAATGTAAACAACTAATATAAATATTTATGAAATTTGTGGATTAATCGTTCTTTTTGTTCTCTTCTGGCTTAGGTTCAGGTTTAGTTTCTTCAGGCGGAACCACTTCTGGAGGCACTTCTTTTGTAGGTTTTGGTTCTACTGGTACAGGTGCCGGAGAAGGTTCAGGAGTTGGTTCAGGTTGAGGTTCTGGAGTTGGCTTATCAGCAGGTTGTTCTTCAACAACTGGCGCTTCTTCTACAGCTGGTTCTTCAGGAATAGTTTCCTCAACTGGCTCTTTTTTAGAACGTTTTTGTTGTTTCTTAATTTCTTTTTGACCTTTAATCAATCTTGCATCGGCAACATAAAGTTTGCCTTTAATCATTGAGTTATAGACGCAATGTTGAACAATCCAACATGCAAGCATAATAAAGAATAAAATATATTGCATTGGACATACTTTTGGATCATAAGTTTCACCATCCGCCATTATTTCACGAGCTAAATATTTAGCGCAGAAATTTGTGAAAAATGAAGCAATTATAAATAAAAGCATTAAAAAGAAGCATGCGATTGTAAGTCCTTTAGCGCTCTTATGATATGTTCCAGTAGCTAATCTAACAATGCCTTCAATAAATAAGGCCACTGCCATTAAAATCATTAAAACAAATGTAACGCCAATAATAGTATCTAAAACAGGTGCACCAGCATCATACCAAAAAACAGCATAATTTCCGGTTCCAGATGCAACACTTCTAAATGCAATTAAATGATCGAAAAAATCTCTAGTATATGCACCTTTATTTAAAAAATGTGTAAATCCAGTAATACCATCCAATCCTAAAGATGAGAAAGCTGGAGCATATGTTAAATAGTCAAAAGCATTTACTTGTGTCAACTTGCCGTTAACTGTAGCTCCAAGGATAGGAAAGAAAGTTAATCCAATAATCAACATGAATCCAGCAAAAACAGCAAAGGACGCACAAAGAATGCTTCCTAATGAATGTTTTGGATAGATTTTAATTCCATTAACTTTACTTACCATACGTTGTTATTATAACAAAGTTAGAAAATTTTTAATAATTTTCATAAATGTCGAATGACTTTTTTCTTTTAACGATTTTTCTTCTCTTGATGAGTCCGATAATTATTAAAACTGTAGCACCAATAAAAAAGCCAGAAGCAATTACAATTGCACAAACCATAAAGAACTCTTCAGGCATGATTAAAATAATGTAATTTTCCCAAGACCTAAACATAAAGTTATCCTTTCCTGGGAAAAATATTCTATGGAAAGTCATAAATGCTTCATTAAAGTCAATAGAACATATGCCAACAAGTACGCAAGGAAGAACGATTGTAAAGATACCAGCAACCAAATATGTTGTTGGTTTAAAAATCACTACTCTTTTTATCTTTTGGACAATGTTTAAAACAATAATAAGAACAAAAGTTACTAGTAAAACAACAAAATCAATCGTGAAAAGCACTCTGCAATCTTGGAAATGAAGAACGTCTTTTTCAGGATAAATCAATTTGCCTGCGCCAAACTCTTTATAAAATACACAATAATCCAAAACTTGGTTATATGCTTCTACAACATCATCAAAAGTATAATTGAGCCCTGACTGGTTGTTTAAACTTTCAACCATATGCATTGGTTCAATACAAATAGTATGGATAAACCTACACAAAATAGGTATTGAAATGGATAAGCTGATGATAAAGAAGAACAGCACTATCCCGTAAATAATGTTAAGTAATCTATATTTTTTCATAATTCCCCGCTTGATTTAGTTTCTCTTCTTTGAAGCTTCTGCTCTCCAGAACTGTGCAATCTCTAGATTCTTTAATGTTCCAATACCTTTTTCATAGTATTCTGCAAGCCTAGTCATTGCAGGAGAAGAACCATTCTTTGCAGCTTTCATTAATAATGATAACGATTTTGAATCGTCTTGAGGGACGAAATTTCCTTTTCTATATAAGTCCGCTAAAAGGACTAAACATTTAGAATCGTTATTGAAAGCGCCTTTTTGAAGAAGTTCTACTGCTAAGTTAGGATTAGCTTTACCTTCGCTATTATCAAGAAGAAGTAAACTTCTTAAATAGAGCGAGTTACCAGTTTCAGTATTACACTTTTCTAATATTGCGGAAGCTTTTTCTAAATCTTTCTCACAACCAGTGCCTATTCTATACATATTTGCTAACAAAAACAAAGATTTTTCATAGTTTTGAATAGCGGATTCGTACGCAAAATTAAATGCTTTTTTAGGATCTTTCTCTACCCCTACTCCGTTTAGATAACATATTGCTACGTTATATTGGGATATATAATCTCCATACTTTGCAGATTTGAGATAAAACTCAAAAGCTTTCTCTTTATTCACGTCTACTCCAAGGCCTTTTTCAAAGAAATACCCTATTTTACGCAAATATGTAGGCTTAGTTGTATTGATGATTCTAGTCAAATATGAAAACGCCCTAACAAAATTACCTTCTTCTTGGTAATAGTTAGCTAACATAAATATTGCATCTTCATTATTTAATGAAGCAAGTTTCTCATATTTGATTAGTTCAACTTCGTTCATGCAATAAGGATATCATATTTTTTTAAAATATTGACATAGACTTTGAGGAAGTTTAAATTAAGTGTCTATGGTAATAGTAGAAGTAATTTTGCTTGGTATCGCTCTTAGTATGGACGCATTTGCTGTAAGCATTTCATGCGGACTTTCTTATACAGATTTAAACAAAAAGAGATGTGCTTTTATCGCTTTAATTTTTGGTGTAATGCAAGCATTAATGCCTTTAGTTGGCTATTGGATTGTAGAAGCAATCACTACTATTGTTGACGAAACTGCTGGTGCTAAAGTTGGCGAAATCGCTGCTACAGTTGTTTCTTGTATAGCTTTTGCGCTTTTAATCTTCTTAGGAACTAGGATGATCATTGAAGCAACTAAAGAAATGAAAAAGGCAGAAGAAGAAAAAGAACCTAAGAAATTCTCTTTAAGAGAAATTATGTATTTTGGAGTAGCAACTAGCATTGACGCTTTAGGTGCTGGAGTTGCTCTACATGCAGGCCTTTCCAATAACGTAACAATTTGGTTACATGTTTGTATTATTATGGCCTGCACGTTCACCATTTCGTTAATTGGCATCATCCTTGCAAAACAAGTTACAAAACTATTAAAAGGGAAATACGAAATCACCGGAATTATCGGTGGATGTATCTTAATTCTTCTAGGTATTTGGATACTTGTAAGCCACTTATTAGGATTATAAAAAAGCCAAGCAGATTCAATATTGCTTGGTATTTTTTTAGTAGTTATTACATAGTAAGTATATTTTATTTTAAAAGTTCTTCGAGAGATTGTATTCTTGTATATTTCTCTTTTGCGTACTCATTATGCCTATCGAGAAGTATTCCATCTATTCCAGCATTTTGAGCCGCTAGAACATCGTTAATAGCGTCACCCACATAAACGACCTCGTCTAATGTAAATGGCTCTTGAATCTTCTTTAATGCTGTAAGAATAGGTGTTGGATCTGGCTTAGTTTCCTTAACAGTTTCATTTCCCACTATTACATCAAATAATCCAAAGTCCATATCAAACATCTTTAAAACGTCTTTAACATGCTTTTCGTTATTAGATGTGACAATCCCTAATGTTGCTTCACTCATTTTTAAATCAAGTATGAAATCATAAGTATCTTTATAGATAGAGATTCTTTTGTTGGATTCTTTAGAATTAACTAATTCTGTAATCATATCTAAGAATGGTTCAATATCCTCTTCTTTGTAAGAAGGCACTATCTTACGGTATGTTTCAGGTATAGGAACTCTTGTGTAATGTAAAATATCTTCTTCGTTAAGTTCTATGCCTTTTTTAGAAAAAGCCTCTTTAAAAACATAGACACTGCTTGGAAGAGTATCAAATAAAGTTCCATCAAAATCAAATAAATATACTTTGTATTGTTTCATTATTCCACCACTAATTCGTATGCGTTTCTAAGTCCACCTTCAACAGGAGAAATGATTCCGCAGTATTTAAAACCATTCTTGAGAATAGCTCTAATCATAGATTCATTACATGAGTGTGTATCGATTCTCATATTAAGTTTGTTCTTAGTTATCTCGGAGATGATGTAAGAGAAAATGTCCCTTTCTCTTTGAGAAGAAGCTAATCTATGAATAGTTCCATATGGTTTATCAGTTAACCAGGCACCATCAATTTCTAGATAAGTTCTATCTACACCTACGATATACGCAAATGTAGCTAGAATGCCTTTTTCATCATCTTCAACTATATAGGATTGACCAAGTTCAATATCGGAAATAAGTATTTCCTTACTTGGCCAGTTATCATGCCATTGATTTGGATTACCGTGACTTGCCATATACTTTCTAGCATTATCAAAGATAACTAGCATTTCTGGTAAGTCATTCATTGTAGATTTTCTAATTCTTTTCATGATAGGACTATTCTATTAGATTTCTCTTTTCTAAAAAAGAAAAAAGCACTTTTCAGTGCCTTAGTCTTTATTTTGCTTTGTTTCTTTGTAATCGTCGTAGATTTCTTTAATACGTTTATATGCATCATATGGGTTTTCAATAGCGGTAAAGATATAAGTAGAAACGCCTTTACCATTATTAAGAACTGGGCTAGCAGCAGATGCAAATGAGATCTTACCAGTATTTGGCTTCATCATCTTATCAAAGATACCAACGTTAACTGAGATACCACCAACTAAATCAAATTCAAGTGTCTTGAAGTCAGTGCCAATGATACCACTTCTAATTATTACGCGCTTATTAGTTACGCAGAATGCTTTCTTCTTATAGCCGAAGATAATTCCAATTGCACCTAATAGGAAGAATACTCCAAATATTACAAAGCATGGAATTAATACTATCCACGGACTATCACCTTCACTACCATCAGAACCTGATAATCCTAGAAGAATACATAAGATAGGTAATAAAACAAATACGGCTACACCTAAAGTTAAGCCTACTAAATTTAAAATTACTTCTCTTGTTTTGTTTGGTTTGAATGTTTCAATAACAGTTTCATCTCTACCTAAAATTGGGTCGAAGATTTTTGGATTAACAGCTGTCATATTTTTGTCTCCTTTTTTGCCTAAGTCAGGCCTCAAGAAAACATTATAGACGCAAGCCAATTTCTTTCCTAGTAGAATCGAAAATTTTAAATCACAAAATAGACCCATTATTAACCGATAGTGAGAGGGGTAGTTTTGCCTCTTTTTTACCCCAAAAGTTTTCCACACACATTTCGACCGTGGAAAAAAATCACTTTCCACTTTTTTAGAGTGTGGACAAAATGAAAAAAGTTATCCACATAACATTACTATAGTAAATACTACTAATTTTCTACTAGCAATATCGATTTAACCTACATTTGAATATAATAAAATCCACCGATTTTTGATGTCTCGATGGATTTTTTACTTATTGTTTGTGGAGCCTTATTCAGCTCTACTTTTTACCATGGAAATAATATAAAATACAACGCCTGTTAAAAGCAAGATTCCGCCCACTACACTATATACGATTATGTGCACATCTCTAGTCGTTCCGTATATATCAAGAAAACCTTTGAAATAGCACCCAACTGTAAGGGTCGCAACACCCGCATTATAGAGATTTGAAGTAATCGTATTTGGACCCTTTTCTGTCTTGGTTAAAGTTAAGATTAAATAAGGTACCAAACCTAAGACAAGAGGCACCAAAAATCCTAGCAACATGAACCACGATAAAACGCCATGTGCTTGAGTCTCATAAATATATCCAAAGAGCGCGCAGAAACAAACTACTCCACAGTAGATGAATAAATTTCTGCGAATTGTCCTTTTATCCTTATTTAAAGAGAATAGCATCCCCTATCTCCCTTTCACCAATTCCAGGTGTATTGTTATCCTTAGGTCTATTAAGAACTTCTCCATCGAACCAAATGGTTGCTGAACCACCGCCATCAAGGTTATAAGCTGTTTTTACGCCTTTACTCTTGATGAACTCTGCAGCTTCATATAAACTTTGACCAAATGAATCTTCGAGTCTAGCTTCACTTATAGTGATGAAATAATGTAATGGCTCAATAATACCGATAACACTTCTTTGATTGCCGTTGTTCTTAGCAATACCTGTAGTAATCTCGGTTTTATCATCGACCATAATTTGATCATTTACGACTAAAGCAGGGCCAAATGAGAATACTTGCCATGCTCCTAAAGGATTGCTTGTAATTTCACTTAATGGAGTGTTTTTTTCTTTAAAAGTACCAAAACTACCATCGCCCCAAACAACCAAGTCTTCACTATTGGAAACACTATCTCTATAGGTTTTACCGTTTCTTACTACGTAACCTTTCTCACGCCCTGCGTAGTTATCACCGCTAATTGCAAATATAGCGTTTCCATTTTTTGCAATCGATGAAGTTGTACTATACCTATGGTATCCATATGTTGGTTTACCATCGATTATTGCAAATCTACCTCTAAAGTGAGATAAATCAGATACACGCACGTCCGCACAAAAAATATTAGTATCTGCCATAACGTTGTTAAAAGTATCCTTGGTTTTAACTGTTTCTTTATAAATCTTAACTTCAAGATCGTCTGACTTGTAATAACGTAAATAATCTGGATGACTTGTTATAATCTCTTCAGGTTCTTCTTTTTCAGGGTTTTCGTTATTACCTGGATTTGGGTTTTCTTGATTTTGATTGTTATTTAAATCGTTTTCTTCTTTAGGTCCATTATTATTCCCAAAGAAACTATTATCATCGTCATCTTCTACGGTATAAGACTCACCACTAGGTATGATTAAAGCATCTAGCACAGAATAAACTGCGTATCCAGATAACGTTAGACCAAAAACTAATGGAAAGACAAACTTTTTCATGCTGCTTGCCTCTTCGTTCTGAAAACAATGAATTTTTGAATAATATAGGAAGCAACAAATAAAACAAATTCAACAATAAGCTTTGTCACGATATGATGCATACCGCAAACATCCACTAATAATGCTAATAATGCAGTATTTAAGACCATATTCACGCCTGCAAGTATAAAATACTTCGCCGCGTATTTAAGCGTCTTGCCTCGCTTAAGTTTAAATACGAATAGCATATTGATTGTAAAGTTAACTAACGCAGCAGCTACCCTAGCTATAACGTTAGCAACAATAATCCTCAACGCCATCTCTTCCGGAAATATAAATGTAAGAAGAGTATATAAACCAAAGTCAACTAAGAATCCGATAATAGACGAAGCAGCAAACTTCATAAATTGTTTGAAGATTCTTAAAGAATCTCTTAAAGGATTGTAATGACTTCTTGAGTTGTTATCTAAATAAATTGTAGCGATTGGAACTTCAATAATTGGAATTCTTTCACGAGACAAATAAAGAATCATATTTGTTTCGTATTCATAGCGATTCCCTTCGATTTCTAATAAGTTCTCAATATTTTTATATGTGAAGGCTCTTAAGCCTGTTTGAGTATCGTAAATGTTATTGCCAGTAGTCAATCTCATAAGAGATCTAGCAATAAAGTTACCGAAAACAGACTTTTTCTGGTCTGTTTGTTTGAAGTTTCTGCTACCAAGAATTAAGCAATCAGGTTGTTTTTCAGCTTTTTGAATAACTGTCAAAGCATCTTCATAAGTATGTTGACCATCACCATCAACTGTAACAACTGCATATTCTTTATCTTTGAAAGCTTCTTGAATATATTTAAGACCTGTTTTTAGTGCAGCGCCTTTTCCTTTATTTGTTTCGTGTCTTAAGACAGTACAAGCTTTCGGAATCATATTAAAGATAGAATCGTACTCAGGTCCACTTCCGTCATTAACAACAACGATATGGAATGATTGCATGCACTTTAAAACAATCTTAACAAGTAAGTCATCAGGTTGATAAGAAGGGATAAGTGCGATGTATTCCATATTTTTATCCTTTTTACTGAAATTACATAAATTATATTTATAAAATCAAAAAAAGTATAGTCAAAAGATAAATAAAAAGAACCCTTTAAGAGGATTCTTTGTAGTTATTTTTTTCTTATCTAGCTTCAGCTTCAATTCTTTTTGCGAATTCATCATCGCTTTCAACAATCATCATAATGCCTTGGATAAGACCAATGAGTGCTGGAATGCAAGTCCAGAAGAAGATGACAGAAAGAATGCCAGCGCGGTTATTACCTAAATAGAAATGATGGATTCCGAATTCACCTAAGAAGATAGCTAATAAAGCAGCAACTAATTTATTTCTACCTTTAATAGTTTTTCCGAATGGATTTTCATTGGAAGATCCTGAATAATCACTTTCTGTTTTAAGTGGAGCCACTTGTTTGCCACAAGCAGGGCAAACTACGCAATCATCATCAATTTCTGCGCCACAAAATTTACAAAACATATATAAATCCCCTTTCGAATACTATGTATTTATTATAAGAACTAAAGTAATTTAGCTTTCTTATCTTTGAATAGCAATATAACAGTTACTAAGTAAGCAACAACTGCTACGCCAAGAGCGCCAGCCATGAAGAAGTTAGGATCACCAATACCGAAGCCTTGGACTAATACGAGTGCATCAAGAGCGACTAAGATAACAAAGAAGATAATATTGTTAACGTGTCTGTATCTTTCTTCACTGAATAAGAAGAACATCATAATCATGAATGCTAATGCGATGCCACAGCTAGCAATAGCTTCAAACATGTAGTAATACTTTGCCGGTGTTCCAACTACTGCTGTTTTGTGGATGACTGGAATAGCCATACCAAATCCAACGAAGTAAATAAATGAAGCAATTGTAGAAGCCAATGCATCTTTCTTTTGTCTAATCTCAATGAATTTAGTTAAGCAAGCAATGAATAAGAAGATGTATGCAACGAATTGAATAATAACAAGCTCAGCTCTTGGTTGAATATCTTGCATACCAGCAACGAGAAGAGCACCAGCGTTTAAAATCAATAATGTTGATGAACCACCAATACCATATGACATTGCTTTACCAACAATACGTAAGAACAATACGAATGAAACCAATAAAGCTAAGACAGTCATACCGTAGGCAAACTTATTAAATCCACCTCCGAAAAACATTCTCTTTAACCCGATTGCCGGATCCATGTAACTCATAACAAGCGATGTCACACGCTCTGAAAATAAGATGATGAAATAAGCTAAGAAGCTAATAAACATTAAAAAGTTATGTTTTCTTTCCATATGCTGTTCTCCTAAATTGTTATTAATCACTTTTAATGATAAGAAACAAGTGTGTAAATGTCAAAAGAAAACCGAGTTTTCAATATTATATTGACACTTTTTTTGCCTTTTTTAAGTAGGTTAGAGTTTTTATAACGCTCTAATTGACTCTACTGGAGGTCTTCTTGAAGCCTTAGTAACAGGGAATAAAGTTCCGAATAATCCGACAACGAATGCAATCGCGAAAATAATTCCGATGTTTATTGGGCCAAATTCAAAGAATTGCGTTGTGAGATTCTCTGCAATCTTAGTGTTAAAGATAAAGCAAGCAACACCAGTAAGAATGATTGAGAAGAATACACAGATTAAACAAATAATCGCGGCTTCTGAGAAGAAAATCTTAAATACGTCACTACCTCTAGCGCCAACTGCTCTAAGGATTCCAATTTCTTTTTGCTTATTAGAAATAGAAGTTGAAATGAAGTTAAGAAGCATAAGTCCACTGAATAATGCCATAACAGAACCGGTGATTAAGAAGACTAATTTAAGTTCTTTAAGCAAACTGGTAATCGTAAGAATTGTGTTAGAAACTTGATTGTCGAGTCTATAGAAGGAATCATCGTCATATTCTTTCAACATAAACTTGAGTTGATCAGAAGTTTTGTCACACATTGTAATTGTGGAACTATATTGAGCTGTGCTATCTGGTTTATACTTTGTAGTTTCAACGTTTTTGCTGTTTGAATACTCATAGTCAGTTTTGAATGCTCTATTTTTCCATTCATCATTTAATAAAAGGTCTTGATAAACATCCATCGATTGATCGGCTACAAATATACCACCTATCTTCATTTCGTTAACCATTTGATTCTTTGTTGTAATGGCAACAGGAGATTTGTAACTTAAGGAATTTGGTTTATTTCCATATTCACTTTCGTATGCGTCAAGTGCGCCAACTAAAGCTTTTACATCAGCGCTGGTTAAAGGTTGAGTAGCAACTTGATCAAAATCAATAACGTTATCACCATAGCCGTAATTATTTCTTAAATCTTCTACAAGCCAAGAGTCGTTACCGATTGCATAGAACTTAACAATAGCTTTTAAAACATCTTTGAAATTGTCTAACTTATCAATGAAACGCATTGTTTTGCTAGCTGCGTATTCCATATCGACATACCCTAGGCCACAGAAGGTGCTAGTATATGAATAAACCTTGTTGTTATCATTATCAAAAGTCGAATAACCTCCATAGATTTTTAAGCCAATACGAATAACATTATTAGTATCTTTATAGTAGACATCAGTAAAGACTGAGTTTGCTTGTTTTTTAAAACTTACCTCACCAGTACTTCTATTTACGAATAAACCTTTTCTATATTCGACGTTATAGTCATAAGCGTCGTTTTTTGGTTCACCATTTGCATCAAGATAATATGTATCGAAACGTTTTAAAGAAACAGTTCCACTTGTTCCCTTTGGGTAGTATATATCACGAAATTCGACAGAATCCCACCTCTTATCTACTTCATCTTCAAGATAGATTTTTTTAGATGAAGAATCATAATAGAAATGACTTAAATCAACTTCCTTAAAAGTATTATTTATTTCAGAACCAAGATAAAAATTCGTTGGATCAAACCAAGCTTTTGTTTCATTTGGATGGTTATTATCATACACATTTGTATAAGCGTCATAATTATCATTCATATAAACTGTCTTGCTATACGCAATTACGTTTTCATTATCATCAATAATAACTTCGCCTTGAACTGGGAAATACCCTTCTTTTTCTACAAGAGAAACTTTTGAGTTATCGCTACTGATATAAAGCATTTCACCATTCCGTCCATTTTCATTAGCTTTATAGTAGGACAATTCACCATCTCTATTGTATCTAACTCTCATTTGTCCAATAGAATCATTCATCATATTTTGAATGATATTTCTAAAATGATAAGATTTTGCATTGAGGTAAATTTCATCATCTTTAATTGCAGGAACTCCAGCAATTTCATTGCCATTAATATCAAAATACTTAAATAAGTTTCCGTATGATTGGACATTTGAAGTTGTTAAAACGCCCATGCTTTCATAATCACTTGGGAAGAAATATGATCTGTCATCTAAACCATTTTTATAGTTTTTATATTCTTCAGCACCCAAGAATCTTAAGCCATACAAATATTCACCATTAACGTACATTCTCGAAGTATAGTCAGACTGCAAATAATTTTTATTTGTTTCATAGAAGTTTGTGGAAATATAGCCTAATCCAGCAAAACTAGATTGATATACATCTTTAAAGCTTTCACATAATACTCTGTATTCTCTACTAGAGAGAGCCATATGGCTTTCTTCTTTAAGAATGTCATATTTGCTATTTTTTAAAGCACTATCAGTTTTATAAACACCAGAAATTGTAAAATCAAAAGTTTTTGAAAGGCCAGAAGAGTAATTACGTAACATAACGCTAATCTTTTGGCCAATTAAGTCATTCTCATTATTGATTTGTTTTTGAGCTAATCCATCTGGGCTTCTGAAATCGCGTTCTTTGAAAATTTCAAAAATATAATCACTAACAGCGATTTCATCATTATTTTCAGGATAATGACCTGCTAATCTGTCAAAGTCTCTTTGTCTTAATAAGAAGTCTTCGCCACAATCACATAATCCATAAATTGAACTAGTTGAATAATAATCTAAATTTGTTGAGTTAGCTAAATATCCAGAAATATCAATTTCTTTATTATAAATACCAGTAAACTCTAAATTTAATGAATTCTTATTTAAATTCTCAATATCTTCTTTTGAAATGTTTGTGGCTCTATCAGAAACATATTCGTCTCCAAGTTCTTCTTTGCCGTCTCTATCATACCTATAGTAATGATTATACACGTTATATTTCTTTTCCATGACTAAGGATTCATAAGCTTCTTCTTGTAATCCCTTAGCTTGTGAGAAAGCTGCATTATATAACATTAAGGTTGATAAAATACCAAACATTGAGAATGCAATAACAGATAAAAACATTGTAAATATTAATCTACCTGGTTTGATTTTTAAGTTAGATGCACCCATCTTTAATGCATGTCTTGCAGGTAACTTAGATTTAATGAATTTAGTTTGGCTTCCATCGTAAGATTTGATATTAACTGCTTTTAAATCTGTATCTTTAAAGCATTGTTGTGCACCATCATCATTAATCTTTGCAATCTTTTTAAATGTAGTAACGTTATTTTCGTTATTCGAAATAATTACTTCGCCTTTACCTTTTAAAGACTTTAAGACATCTTTAAGTTCACTTTCAGAAAGAGTATCGATATCTTTAATTTGAATTGTGCCATCCCCTACTTTAGTAACGTTAGAAGAAATCTTTGTTGCAGCAGAAATACTCTTAGAGTGATCGCTTATAACTTTACCATCTTTAAGTTCGATAATACGATCAGCGTATTCTTCCGCAAAGTCTCTATCATGAGAAACAATAATAATCAATTTAGTTTCAGATAACTTCTTTAATGTATCTAAGACTTGTTTACCTGTATTTGAATCAAGAGCACCTGTAGGTTCATCAGCCATGATGATTTCAGGATTCTTAATAAGTGCTCTAGCAATAGCGATTCTTTGTTTTTGACCACCAGAAAGAGTATTTGGCTTTCTCTTGCCCATTCCTTCAAGGTCAACTTGCTTTAATAAATCATCTACTGCTTTCTTATCATTCTTCTTGCCTTGGAGTTCAAGAGCAAGAGCGATATTAGTTTCAACGTTAAATTCACTAAGGATGTTATATTCTTGGAAAACGAAACCTATAAATGTATTTCTATAAGAATCAAAATCTGATTGTGTGAAATCTTTAGAAGATTTACCTTTAACAATGATTTCACCAGAATCTGGTTTATCAAGACCACCAGAAACATTTAACAAAGTTGATTTACCTGAACCAGACTTACCAAGTAAAAATACCATACCTGTTTCAGGAAATTGTATTGAAACACCATCAAGAGCGTGTACTTCAACACCACCTTTGGTTTTGTAATACTTTTTTAAATCACGTACTTCTAGCATATGCATTTCTCCCCTATGTTGTATGCATTTCCTATTATAGATTACAAAATATTTAATTAATATAATTATCTGCTTATAAATCCTATTAATTTATGCAAAGAAAAAGCCTAACTCAGATAGTAAGTTAGGCATTCTCTATTAAAACGATATTAGACTCTCTTAACAACTACATCACCATTGTAGTCGACTAAGTATTTATGTTCAGTATCAACTTCTTGAGAAATAATCTTATTCGCGATTGTTGTTTCAACTTTGTTTTGAATAAATCTCTTAATTGGTCTAGCACCATAAATTGGAGAATAAGCACTTTCAAGAATCCATTTCTTCAATTCATTAGAGAACTCAAAGGAATAGTAAGATTCTTTAAGTCTAGCGTTAAGATTATTAAGCATCTTATCAACAATCTCCGATTGAGTGTCTTTACCTAAAGGAGAGAAATACACTATTTCATCTATACGGTTAAGGAACTCAGGCTTGAATGTTTGATGTAACAATCCATCAACTTTTTCTCTTTCATTATTGAGCAAGAATTCACTACCTAAGTTACTAGTCATAATGATAATTGTGTTTCTAAAGTCCACTAATCTACCTTGACTATCGGTTAATCTACCATCATCAAGAATCTGTAATAACAAGTTAAATACTTCAGGATGAGCTTTCTCAATTTCATCAAATAAGACAATAGAATAAGGATTCCTTCTAACTTTCTCAGTTAATTGGCCTCCTTCTTCATATCCAACATATCCTGGAGGAGCACCAATAAGTCTACTTGTTGAGTATTTCTCCATATATTCACTCATATCAATACGAATAATATGGCTTTCTGAATCAAATAAAGATTCCGCTAAAGCACGTGCTACTTCAGTTTTACCAACACCAGTAGGTCCTAGGAATAAGAACGAACCAATTGGTCTATTTGTATCTTTAATACCTGCACGTTGTCTTAATATAGCGTTACTAACTAGTGTTAAAGCTTCATCTTGTCCAATTACCCTCTTAGAAAGTGTACTCTTAAGATCTAAGACTTTTTCTCTATCACCTTTTTCAATCTTGCTTAAAGGAATATTAGTCATACGAGAGATAATCTTTGCGATTTCTTCTTCATCAACAATTTGTGAAAGGAGTTTTCCGTCGCCGCTTCTAGATTCATATTCTTTAAGTTTCTTTTCTAAATCAGGGATAGTTTGATATTGAAGTTCACCAGCTTTTTCAAATTCAGATTTTGATAAAACTACATCTAAATCAAACTTAGCTTTTTCTAACTTCTCTTTAATATCTTTAACCTTGTTAATCTCATCTTTTTCTTTCTTCCATTGTTCCATGAGACCTTTATCTTTCTCTAAAAGAGAAGAAAGTTCTTCGTTAAGATCAGCAAGTCTTTTCTTACTAGCATCATCGCTTTCTTTCTTTAATGCAGCTTTTTCTATTTCTAACTGTCTAATCTTTCTTTCTAATTCATCTAGTTCACTAGGCATAGATGCAAGTTCTACTTTAATAGACGCACAAGCTTCATCAACTAAATCTATTGCTTTATCAGGTAAGAATCTAGAAGTTAAGTATCTATTAGATAAAGTCGAAGCCGCAATTAAAGCGTTATCGGTAATCTTAACGCCATGGAAAGATTCAAATCTATTCTTCAAGCCTCTAAGAATAGTAATTGTATCTTCAACAGAAGGCTCATTAATCATGACTGGTTGGAATCTTCTTTCAAGCGCACGATCTTTTTCAATATATTCTCTATACTCTTTAAGAGTAGTCGCACCAATACAGTCAATTTCTCCTCTAGCAAGCATAGGTTTTAACATATTGGATGCATCAAGCGCACCATCAGTTCTACCAGCGCCTACAATAAGATGAATCTCATCGATGAATAGAATGATTTTACCTTCACTTTCCTTAATTTTATTAAGGACTGCTTTAAGTCTTTCTTCAAATTCACCACGGTATTTAGCACCAGCTACTAAAGCACCCATATCAAGTTCATATATGGTTTTATCTTTAAGGATTGAAGGAACGTCATCTTTTACGATACGTTCTGCTAATCCTTCAAGGATAGCGGTTTTACCTACACCAGGTTCACCTAAAAGTATTACGTTATTCTTAGTTTTACGAGCAAGAATCTCAATAATCTTACGAATCTCTTCATCTCTTCCAATAACAGGATCGATTTTGCCCTTCTTCACTTCTTCATTGATGTTACGACCGAACTTTTGAAGGACATCTTTATCATTTTCATAATCAGGCATTTGTTCCATTTGCATAAACATAATCCTCCTTTTCTAAACTCATTGTAGCACAAAATTAGCACTCTTCAAGCCCGAGTGCTAAAAATCTTTATAATAACTTTCGTTATTAGTTTTTCAATTTTTCTCCAAAATAAAGAAAAACAGCCAGATTTTTAGCTGTTTTCTATAGGTTTTTCTGCCTTTTTAGCTTTCTTCTTTTTAACAAATATTCGTATACCCGCAACTGCAAATATAATCAGTACGCCTAATAAGGTTCCGGTCATATCGATAAGGACATCCACAAATGCGCCACTTCTGCCAGGAATTGCTAACTGAATAAGTTCACTAATGCAGCCCATAACAAATCCAACGCCTATTACGCTTACTATAGAAAGAAGGATTACTTTATTAGACTTCTTCATATGAGCGAAATAAACATATAAAGATGTGAACATTGCAGCAATCATAAATAAGAATGCGTGTCCACTAATGTATTTTCTAACTATATAAGTGAAAGTCTCAATGTTATCGTCGTTGATATATCCTCTAGTTCTAACCCGAACATTAATCTCATCAGATTTCAAATTAGGATTATCTTTTGAAACGACATAAAGTTTCGAATTACCTTCTTTTAAGCCAACAATGATAATGCCAGATCCAACTATTTCAGCTTTAATGACCGATGGATCACTAACAACGACTTCATAATTGAATTTTGTAATGTATGGGATATCAAATTGTACACCAATGAATTTTGACTTACTGTTATCAGCAATATAGTATCCCTGGTCAAAAGCCATACTTGGATTTAGTACAATATTAGTAGGTGTAATATGACATAATGTCATATTATAGTCTTTATAAATTGATGAATTATCTACACTTGTTGCTCTTACAGTAAAGGTAACATCGTCATCACTTAGGTACTTATTTCCCCATACTCTTCCATCTTGGGAAACATATGCTGCTAGAGGATTATCTACGCTCCAAATAACCCCGGAATCTGTTGGCTGATTACCTGTATCAGTTTGAAACTCAACCTCTAATTGAACGGACTCGTTATAATTGATTTCTCTAACAAAAACCGTGTCTTCACCTTTAACGTTGAGGTCGGTTACATTTGATAAAGCAGTACCATTCGCTTTAACTTCTAATTCTCTAGTTTCACTACGTTCACCATTGGAAATTGTAATTGTAGTTTTTCCAGGTGCAATAGCTTTAACGTATTCTCCTCTAATAACTGCTACAGATTCGTTACTAGAAGTTATTGTTAGTTTGGAAAAGTCATAACAATGCATGCTAGCGTCTTCAACTTTATCAAAAAGATATTGAGATTTGCCAACATCTAAATAGTCTACAAAGAAATTAATATCCTCTGGAGCCCTTGGCTCAACAATAGAATACGTATATTCTGCATTTACGCTATTGTCAGCATTACAAATAGCTTTAATAGTTACTTCACCTAATTCCATCGCCTCAATATCGATATGGGCACCAGTTTGAACAAGTTTTACTTTATCGTTAGATGCAACAAAGCTCATCGATTTATTTGTTGTGGTTCTAGGAGAAATCACTGCTTCTAACCACTTTTCGCCTCCTAGAGGGATCTCATTTTCCTTATATCCAGGAATTTCACTAGACTCCGTAGAATCTTCGCTAATAAGTCTATTATTGTTTAAAGTTACTTCTTCTGGCTTAACTAAAGAAGTGTCTTCTTTGATACCTAAAGCATCATTAATTAAACCAACCCAAAGGTCTTTAGCCCATGAATTCCATTTGTCAGAAGCTTTAGGAACAATAGCAGAATGATAAAAAATAAAGCCATACGTAGTAAGACCTAGTCCTAAGAAGATATACTTGAATACTTGCTTTACTTTTTCTTTCTTTTCCATACGAAAATGACAATTAAATTATATTAATTGCGGTATTTACATGCAACTTAACGATATAAAAAGTGCCATAAGTTAAATGGCACTATTATATGTTTTATTCACCTTGTAAGGACTTTTCTAATTTGTCTCTTGAGTTAGTTCCATGGAAGTATTCATGGATTGCTAAACCGAATTCAATTGAGTAATACATTGACTTAGCAGTAATGAAATCTCCATCTCTAACTACACCACATTCTCTTAAGTAATGTCCACCAACTACCATAGTTTCAAAACCTGGGTGAACTGTGTAGTTCTTGTCTGACAAGTAACCCATCTTACCGATTAAATGTGGCGCTGCACATATTGCAGCGACTAATTTATGCTTTTCTGCAAAGTATTCAATCATTTCACTAACGATTTGAATACCTGGCATGATTTTAAAACTTCCAGGACCACCAGGAATAATTAAAGCATCAAACTTTCTATAGTCGATTTCATTGATTGTGTATTCAACCATAGCTCTAGGAAATACTTTGGGATTAATTTCCTTTCTTCCCATAAGGGAAACAGGAATAACATCATCGCCACCTCTAGTTAAAACGTCCATTGTAGCGATTGCTTCAACATCTTCAAATCCATCAACCATTAACATTAACAGTTTCATCGTCTTTTCCTCCTACTTCCTTATATGCTTTGAGTGGTAAATATTTAAATACGCCTTGGATATAACCTGGGTATAAATCATATTTGCTTGTAGATATTGATTCGGCCATTCTAGAAGATCCAGCAAAGATGAGAATTAATAACATGCATCCTGTAACACTCCAGTTGAATACTCCCCAAGTTGCTACACCAGCACCAATAACAAATGTATATAAACTAACCCAAATGCCTTGTTCTCCTAAATAGTTAGGGTGTCTAGAACGTTTCCATAAGCCTTTAACACAGAATCCTCTATTGTATGGAGCAGGTAATTCATTTAGCTTCATACCGGAATTTAAATATTCATATTTCTTAACTTGGAATGCATTTTGTTGTCTATCAGCGATAACTTCGTAAGATAAGAAACCTAACGCAAATGCGAATGAAAGAATATCAACTACGCCAATACTTGCGGTACTTTCCATAACAGCAACACCAGGTAAAGTAATTAATAAAACTACTGCGTTTTGATAAAAAGAGATGAAAAATAAATCAAAAACTGCCCAAATTAACTTATTTGTGAATGGTTTTTGACTTCTTAAGTATTTCCAACGGTAATCTTCTTCACCTTGCCAGAACTTAAGACTATATGCGCCTTTTTTGGCAAAGTTATATGTTAATCTAGCGCCCCACAATGTAACTACAATAGCAATCAAGATCAAACGAACCTTAAATCCACCTTTAATCATGATGACAAAAGCATAAACTATTGGAAGAACGCTCCATAACTTATCCATTTGTGAGTTATTGCGTGATAATTCTCCTGCAATAAAGCAATACGCTACAGATACTGCACAGATGATTCCTAATATAACTAAGGTATCTTTTTGTAGTTCGGATATACCAAAACCAGCAACCCAGCCTACAACTATGATTCCAATAGCAACTAAGCTTGTTACTACTAAACTTATTTTATCTTTCATATTTGTCCCCTTTGCACACATTATAAACTTTAGTTTTTTCTCATGTAAATAACTAAAAGAAATAACTGCTTTTAAAATTAATTATCAAATTATATATTAAAAATCTCGTTGATACATAAAACAAAGTTTTAGAAATACTAAATTAATACTAATAAGAAACCGATTAGTAAGCCAACAAAGAGCATAAAGCCAGGAGCTTTTGACTTCCACATAAGCATAGATTCAGGTAACAATTCAGCGAAGACAACATATAGCATTGCACCGCTTGCGAGTGATAAAGAAATAGATAAAGCAATCGGATCAATCATGCCAATCGCAAATCCTAATACTGCACCAAGAACTGTAGGCAATCCACTTAAAGCAGTCAATATAACAGCTTTCCACTTCTTTGTTCCACCAGAAATAAGAGGAACGCTAACTGCCATACCTTCAGGAATATTATGAACACCAATAACAATTGCTATAAGCAAAGCACTACCACCCATAATCAATTCAGGTTGCTTTGCGTATGTAGCACCAATAACCATACCTTCAGGGAAATTGTGTAACGCAATAACTAAAAGCATTACCATGCCAGCTAAGAATAAACGATTATCGCTTGTTTTATGATGATGTAAGTGATCAGCATGAATCATTTCATCTAAATCATCATGTACATTTGGATGATCTTCTCTAGAAGTATGTTCAACTTCCTTAGATAATTTCTTATCAATAAACATATTTAAGGCTGCTACGAAAGCAAAACCAACAAACGTGAATCCAACAACTAATAATGGAGGCTCACTGACTCCTTCAATTGGATTAAGTGCTTCAGTAAGTAAATCAAAGCAAACTACTGCTAACATGATTCCGCCA
Source organism: Bacilli bacterium (assembly GCA_017651565.1). Taxonomy (GTDB): domain Bacteria; phylum Bacillota_I; class Bacilli_A; order RFN20; family CAG-826; genus RGIG9670. The sequence goes on from JAGCCQ010000005.1 coordinate 30,685, forward strand.
GCAAAAGCTAACAACAAAGAAATAATTTTCTTAGAGTCTCTTTTACATAAAGCACCAATTAATCCACCTAATCCAGTACCTACGCAACCAGCTAAGAATGTTATTAAAATAATCCAACCAATATTTTCCATACCGGAAGAATTATAAGTTAACAGTGTTAACTCGACAAACAAAACATTTCAAGCAAGAAAAAACAGGGATTTTATCCCTGTTCTTTTTTTGCGAAAGTTTAAGTTTGTTTGCCGAAATATTTTTTTATTTAATTAATTTTTTCTTTCTCCTCCTAAATAGAAAAAACACATTAATACATAATAATGCATTTTGTGAAATTATGCTATCACTATCATTGTCACAAAAGCGCCACACGATAACCAACCCTATTCGTTTTCATGTCTATCGTTTTGATAGTCAAAGTAAAATAAAAAGACACGCAAGCGTGCCTTTTTATGCGAAAGTTTAAGTTTATTGCCGAATATTTGTTTTTGTATATTACTTGAAATAACGTTTTAACATTGCTTCTAAAGCAGCGCCATGACGTTGTTCGTCTTTAGCCATTTCATGAACTGCATCATGAATTGCATCATAATTAAGTTCTTTAGCTTTCTTTGCAATGTCTAATTTTGATGCACACGCACCATTTTCACCAGCTAACATCTTTTCAATGTTTGCTTTAGTGTCTGCCACTACGACTTCACCTAATAATTCAGCGAATTTAGCAGCGTGCTCAGCTTCTTCCTTAGCAATTTCTTCGAAAAGCATTGCGATTTCAGGATAGCCTTCTCTTAAAGCTTGGCGAGCCATAGCTTTATACATTCCTACTTCTGAGCATTCACCTTTAAAGTGGTCCCTACAGCCTTGAAGTACGAATTCATCTACGCCTTTTGCTACACCAATGTCATGCTTACATGCCCAAGTTAAATTACCAACTGCTTCTTCTTTCATTGGTTCTAACTTAGAGAAATCTGCACCACAGATTGGACATCTGTCTCCTTCTTTAATGTCGACAATTTGTCCACATACTTTGCAACGATATTTCATTTAAAACACCTCCTTAACCGAAATATATTCTATTACTTTATTTTCTCAAAGTCACTCGCTCCGTGTTTACATAACGGACAAACGTAGTCTTCCGGAAGGTTTTCTCCTTCATAAACATAGCCACAAACTTTACATACCCAACCTTTCTTTTGAGTCTCTGGTTTTGGTTTTACATATTTTTGATAATATGTATATGTCATTGTCTCCTTAGAAGACATTACCTTGCTTTCTTCAACACTACAGATAAACATCAAGTGAGTATCTAAATCTATAATTTGTTCAACATTAAGTGACATAAATGCATTGATATAGTTTGGAAGGACCACTAAATCATTAACACTTCTAATGACTTCCATACCTTCAAATTTATCTACATCCTTGCCACTTCTGAAGCCAAACGCTTTAAACACATCAAACGGAGTATCAACGCTTAAACAGTTAACATTCATCTTCTTAGTTTTCTTGATGACTTCACATGAATAGTTAGCCTTATTGATATTTACAGCGATTCTATTTGGTTTATCTGTTAATTGTGTGACTGTATTAACAATTAAGCCATTATCGCGCTTACCATCGTTACTAGTTACGACGTATAAGCCATATCCAATGTTATATAAAGCTTTTGGATCATTCGCTGCTACTTTAAGTTCGTTTCTAGCAATATATTCTTCACATAAAGTATTTGCTAAAGCATCAATGCTTTCTTTGTTTTCTTCTGTTAAAGCAGACATAATTTTGATAACTGGTTCAGCAAAAGTAATATTCTTACTATTAGCGAATTTATCTTTCATAACCTTAGCTGCCATAGGAGCCCAAGTACCATTTTCAATTAACGCAATTGTTCTATTTTGATAGTTTCTTTCAATTAAATGTTCGATGAACTCATTCATGAAAGGGAAAATACCAGCGTTATAAGTTGTTGTCGCTAAAACAATCTTAGAATACTTATATGCATCTTCTACTGATTCAGCCATATCTTCTCTAGCTAAATCTACTAGAGTACATTTAGGGCAGTTATTTTCTTTAAGTTTATTAAATAAAAGCTCTGCTGCTTCTTTGGTGTGACCATAAACAGAAGTATAGAAAACCGCTACTCCATCTACTTCGGGTCTATAAGATGACCAAATGTCATATAAATTAATGTAATATCCTAAATTTTCATTGAGGATTGGTCCGTGTAAAGGGCAGATGATTTCTATATCTAATGCACTTGCCTTCTTAAGAAGATTTTGAACTTGAGCACCATATTTACCTACGATACCAAAATAATATCTTCTAGCTTCGCATGCCCAATCTTCTTCTGCATCTAAAGCACCAAACTTACCAAATCCATCAGCAGAGAATAAAACTTTATCTACTGAATCATAAGTCACCATTACTTCTGGCCAGTGAACCATTGGAGCGAATACGAATGTGAAATTATGATGTCCTGTATTTAAGAAGCCACCATCATCAACTTCCATTTTGTTTTTAACTTCTTCTCCAAAGAATTGTTTCATCATCACAAATGTTTTCTTGTTTCCAATAACATATGTGTCTGGATATTCCTTAAGGAATCTCATGATGTTTGCGGAATGATCTGGTTCCATATGTTGAACAACTAAGAAGTTTGGCTTACGTCCATTTAAGACTGCTTTAATATTCTTAATCCATTCATCATAGAAATTTTTATCAACTGTATCGAAAATTACGATTAAATCATCGTCAACAAAATATGAGTTATATGACATTCCATTAGGAACAACATATTGACCTTCAAATAAATCAATCTTGTGGTCATTAACACCAACGTAATAAATACTATTTGTTACTTTCTTCATTAAAATACCCTTTTGAGCCATGCGTCTAACTTATCTTCACAGTTAGTTACATTAGTTCCCCTTTCTGCAAATCCTTCTTTAATGATTGCGCCTTTTACTGAAGCTTTTAATTCTGATTCACCAATCCCAAACGCGCCTTCTTCGTTTGTGCAGAATGGAATTATTGTTTTACCAATCCAGTTATTATTTTTGATAAATGTTGCCACTATTCTTGGATAACTTCTCCACCAGTTTGGGAATCCTAAGAAGATAACATCGTAGTCATCAACTTTGAAATCGTCATGTAAATAATCAACAAATCCTTCGTTTTGAGCCCTTTTGACACACTCTTGATAATCTCTTGGATATGGATTAACTGGTTCTAATTTAAATACGTGAGAACCCGTCTTTTTAGCAATTTGTAATGCAAGGATCTCTGTATAACCTTTTTCAATAACTTCTATTTTTCCATTAACTGAGTTTTCACCCACCCTAGAAAAATACACAACTAAACTATTCATTTCTATTAGCTCCTTTATAAGAAAAAACTGCAAAATATGTATCTTTGCTTTAAAAACGCTAACTTTTGTAAAATAAAAATTTGCCTAGACTCAAAATATTCTTTTGGTAAGACACACAATGTTCTTAATTTGCAATAGTTCTTAATTAGAGAATAGCAAATATATCTTACTAAGCAAACAATTTCTAAAAATAAATAACTTATTTTAATGTAATCGCATGGATTCAATCAAAAACCAACATAAATTCATCAAAAAAAGATGAACCACTAACGATTCATCTCCTCCAATTTCTTATTCATCTTCTTTGTGACTACACCAGTACAAATATATATAATCAGCCAAGTTAATCCAAAGATTCCAAAGAAACATCCACTGTAGATTCCAATAATAACAGGATTTAGTGGAATCCAACTATTAATTAAATAACCAATTGTATATGCAAGATAGATTGATATGCCTTGGAAGAATATCTGTTTGAAGAGCGGCCACTTCTCAATTTGAGGGAAAACACTACTTCCGGCGTGTACAAACGCGATTATGTACGTAGTAACAATTGCTTTAAATACATCTAAACCACTTAAAACAATTTCAGTTCCACTAGCTTCTAAGATGATATAAACGATACTAGTAACAATTGGCCCTAGTCCAGCAAAGATAAGACCACGATGTAAATAAGTTCTAACGTATTTATTCATACTATAGTCCAATCCTTTCTTTGACATTCTTCAATTCTCTACGAGAAATGTAATCCTTATAGCCGTTTTGGAACACAACCATAACAGATCCACCAATAGAAGCTATGAATTCTTTGATTTTTTTAATGTTTGCTAAACAAGATTGATTAAGTTTTACAAAATATTCGTTGAAAGACATATCTTCAAGTTGATAAAGTCTCTCTTTAAGTTGATACTTCTTCTCATTTATTAAAGCGTATATCTTTCCACCTTCAACAACGAAGCAACTAACATCCATTGGGTTGATCAAAATACTGGTGTCTTCATAAGTTCCAGTTAGGGATACTCCAGATGAAGATACTAGCTTTTCAATCTGCTCAACTAAAGAGGTTCTCTCCTTAGAATAAATGATTACTTTTTCTTCTTCGTTCTTGTCAATAAATGTAAAACATTTCATATACTAGTTATATACTAGTTTATATCACTTTTCATTTTCCTTGTAAAGACAAATAACGATAGGCTTACAGCTAAAATCATATAGGCAAGATATAAGCATAAATAGAGGACGCCACGATCTGCAAAGCTATAAACTGCTGGGTTCATAATTGACTCTAAATCAGTTGGTGTATGAGTAGCTCCTGTAATGCATCTTCCTAAATAAATTGATTCATAAAATGGTAAATATCCACATGCAGTTTCAAATCCACCCATCTTATCAATTGGCATCCATGCTCCACCAATGATTCCACTAGCAGAAACAAAGATAGAACATATTGCAGGAGAACTCTTATCATTAAGTAATGTTCCAAATAACATACCTAATGCACAGTTAATAATCATCATTGGAAGCATTTCTAAGAACAATAGGCATGCACTTCCAAAATCTACAAAGCCTCTACCACTAATTGCACCTGAGATATATCCAGAGGCAATTCCAACAATCATTTGAACAATACCAATAAGTCCGAATGGTAATAAGTAACCTAAGATAAATTGATATGGTTTTAAAGGTGAAGAGAATAATCTCTTCAAAAATGCACTTTGTCTATCTTTAGAAACTAACAAGGAAGACATAAGCATTAACAACGAGAATCCAAATACCATGATTCCAGGAGTTAAGCTCTTTTCATAGAAGATAGGAGTTTCACCGTCTGGAGTGTAATGTAAGATGATATTAAACATAGCTACCATCATTACAGGGAAGCCTAAGCAGAAGATATATAAAAGAGGATCTCTAATCATTTCTGTTAGATTTCTTTTTGCAAATAACAATACCTTTTTCATTATTCAACAATGCCTCCTGCAATCTTTACAAACGCTTCTTCAAAAGAAGTTTCATTAGCGTGTTTCTTAATCTCTTCTATTGTTCCGATATCTAATAGATGTCCTTTGGCCATAATTGCCACTCTATCACATAAAGCTTCGATTTCTTCTAAGTAATGAGATGTAAGAACAATAGTCATCTTACCTTTTAAGGATTTAATGATTTTCCAAAGTTCTCTTCTTGCAAGAACATCAAGGCCTAATGTTGGTTCGTCTAAGAAGATAATCTTTGGCTTAGATATCAATGCGACTGCAATAGATAATCTTCTTTGCCAACCGCCACTTAATGTCTTTGCTCTTTTGCTTAAAACATCTTTTAAAGAGAAAGAACTTACGATTGAATCGAAATATTCTTTATCATCGATGTCGTATAAACTTGCAAAGAATTCTAAGTTTTCTTTAACAGTTAAGTTCATCGCGACTGATGTTTCTTGAGGAGATACATCAATAATCTTTTTAATCTCATCTATTTGTTTTAATGAGTATCCTCCTACTATTGCGTCACCGCCACTTTCTTTAGCTAACCCGGACAAGATTCTTATCAACGTTGTTTTACCTGCACCATTAACGCCAAGTAATCCAAAAAGTTCGCCTTCGCTAATCGATAAGGAAACTTCATCTAGAGCTTTTACGGTTTTATAGTTTTTACTAATTTTGTTTACTTGAATAATTTCCATAAACTGACCTCCACGCTTAAAGCATAATAAAAACAATTTTGTTTGTCATAAATTCTCACTATTCGGTTATTTTTGCTTGCTAAGCGGTAATAAAAAAGCACCTTTCGGTGCCTAATTACTTGTTATATACGCTTACATCAATGAGCATTTCATCTTCTGTAAATCCAGCATGTGTACCTTTTAGGTACTCTAGTCGTTTGAACTGCCCACTAGCTACTAATGTGTATTCATCTTTAGAGATTGCAATATAATCTCCAAGCATATCATCGAACAATGGATGAGGTTTTCCTTCGCCGAATATTTTTTGATCTAGCATTTCTTGCTTTGATAATAATTCGAAGTGATTTCCATATAGTTCTAAGAACATCTTCTTAAATTCAGCCAAGTATTCAGGTTTAACAAAGAATTGAGTACTTCTTTTTTCTCCACAAACAGGTCTTCTTAACATACTTGTGAGTTTTGGATAATCACAAATATCGAAATATTTAACATTAACTTGTCCATGATCTGCATAAGTTATGAATAATGTGTCTGGATTTTCTTCCACCATTCTTTCAACGAATTTATCGATGTCGTTGCACATTTTATTAACAACCGGTGCATCTACACCAAATTCATGCATTTCCTTGTCTGGTGAGTCAAAATAGTAATAAATAAAGCATTTCTCTACACCTTTAATAGCGTTAGTTAACTTTTCATAGCTATCATCAAGTTCTTTTGGTCCATCAAACTGAATTGGGTATCTTTGCATTAAGAATGCGTTATTAGATGGATCTTTTTTATTGATTAAGTCACAAATTGACTCATATTTTAAGATTTCTCTAACAGGTTTTGTTTCAAGCTTTTCATCAGTGTTATAGTCAACATTAAGGAAAAGAATTACATTCTTATCTAATTCTTTAAAATATGCGCTCCATGCAGTCCAACCAGTTTCTATAGGATATCTTCCAGTAAGAACTGCTGTTGTTGCAGCTGCTGTTGTTGGTGGGAATGTAGATTGTATTGTGAAAGAATAATTCTTTCTAATAAACGAATCTTCACTTAAATGTCTTTTAATGATTGCTTTTCCCATTCCATCAAAAAGCATAAACACTATTTTCTTATGTCCTTTTAAGACTTCATCTAATTCAGGAATGGTTTCATGGAATGAATCTACTCCATAGTGTTTAAGGAATGAGTTGGAAAAATTTACTAAATTGTATTTGCTTAACTTTATCATAGGAGAATTATATTAACATACTTTATTATATTTAAAATAGTTTTATTATAAAAATTTTATAAATTTTTGTAATTACTAGAAATTACGCTTTCTGATTTACCTTAAATTTAGTTATAAACAACTCTTATTTTAGTATATCTTGAACTATGCATCTCATTATTTGAATCAGATACTTTATATTCTTCTTCATGTAAAAAATAAGTTACATAGCCATAATCATCCCATTCATAACATTCATGAATTTCTTGTGAGGATTTATATCCGTGATCTTTATCTTCACTTTTATAAGCCCAATCCAAACTAAAGGGATTTACGTAATATTTTACTTCTGTATCAGATAGAGTATCTTCATAGAAGAATTCATCAAAACAAGAAAGATGCACATAATTTAAAAGGTACATGAATTGCGAATCGGCTTTTGAATCATTCTTATCACTACCACTAACCCATGAACCGTTTTCTTTAACATATATGCCACTGCATTTTAAGCCTTTCTTCTCTGGTTCGATATTGGTACCCTTAGTTATTTCGCTATTCACATAGGATAGCTTGGCTTTTTTGTAGTTATCTTTAAAATCAATGTTACCTATTTTCTCAACAAATTTTTCCTTTGTTGTTTTTGTACCTTTACTACAAGAGCAAATAGAAGTAACTATAATAAGTCCTATTGTAATTTTTGATAATTTCTTCATAACAAGCCCCCCTTGTATTTCTAAAAAGATAGCATTTTAGCAAAATAAAACAAAGAAGTTTTATTATCTAGACGTATTCTTTATTCTTTAAGACTTTAGAATATAAAGCAAAAAAGGAACTTCTCGTCCCTTTCTTTACTTATAAGTAATCTTTATTTTTAATATTGAAGCTCTAACAGTGCTTTTATCATTAATATCCTTTTGATCATCCTTTATTTCTAAATAAGTTAAATAGCCATAATCATCCCATTCGTAATAAGTGTAATAATTTTCTTTAACTATTTCGGTTCTAGTATTAACTGTTGTTGCTTCATAGCTATATTCATACGCAAAAGGACGTATATAATAAGTTTCTTTCTCATTTTGCAAATTAGAATCAAAACGAATAGAGGATTCAATTGAGTTAGGATCTAATTTATCAAAATAAAAATAATATAAGCTATCTGCTTCAGCATCGTTCTTATCGCTACCACTAACCCATGAACCGTTTTCTTTAGCATAAATGCCTGCATATTGACGATTCTCTTTTTTGCCATCAGCAAATGTTACTGATAAAACGTATGTAAATTTAGCTTGTTTGTATGAGTCATTAGAATCAATTTCTTCTACTTTCTCTATAAACTTTTCTATTGATACTTTAGTGCCTTTGCCGCATGAGCAAAGAGAAAATAGAGCAACAACTCCAATTATACCTTTAGATAATACCTTCATATGTTCTCCCCTAATAACCGTTTAAAAGATATCACTTTAATGTATTAAAACAAAGAAATTTGTTCAAACTTTTCTGGATATTTTCTTAAATAAGCAAACACTTCATTAATTTCGCACATAATACTATGTTTCTTACATCTATCGATAATTATCTTTGAAAGAATTTCGTTTTTATTTGAAGATACTTCATATTTATTTCCATACTGTTTAATATATTTCTCTTTTAATCCTGGAAAACTCTTATCTAAACATTCATAGAAATATTCCCTATTCCCTTCTCTTAGTGTCAAGCCTATTCCAAAGAACAATATTCCTTTAACGTCATTCTCTATACATATATCCATTAATGTATTAACGTTTTCTTTACTATCGTTAATAAAAGGTAAGAATGGACATAGCCACACAACTGTAGGAATACCTAATTCTTTACATTTTCTAAGTACTTCAACACGTTTTGATGTTGGACATACATTTGGTTCAATTCTCTTACAAAGTTCATCGTCAGCAGTTGTTAAAGTTATTTCTACTACAGCTTTGCTATCTTTATTTATCTCATTAATTAAATCTATATCTCTAAGAATTAAATCACTCTTAGTTTGAATAGCTACGCCACAATGATGCTTTAAAATAACTTCTAAACACTTTCTTGTGTATTCAATTTCTTTTTCGACATGGTTATATGGATCTGTCATTGAGCCTGTCCCTATCATACAAGGCTTTCTTTTCATAGAAAGTTCTTTATCTAACTGTTTAGGAGCATCTTCTTTAACTTCAATATCCGCAAAGTTGTGATTAATTTGATAACATTTGCTTCTTGAATCACAGTATATACAACCATGAGTGCACCCACGATATATATTCATTCCATTTTGCGGAGAAAGAATTGATTTATACTTTCTAAAGAACATATTACCATTATAACAAAAAACAGCGCCGAATATAATTCGACACTGTTACCTATTTAGGAGAGATAGGAAGTTTATTGTTTAGGAAATTCCTTATAGAATTCCTTCAATAACTGTTTTTTGCTTTTGTGGCAATATGCACAATCTCCTGTAGGAAGTTGATGCACTCTTTTATATATGTAAACCCCAATAACCGCACTTAAAAAGATTAGTGTTGCTATTACAACTAAAATTTCAATCCAAAGTGTATCAGGGTTAGTAAACATATTAAGCCACCTTTACTTTTTTATTATTTAAATAACGGATTAAGAATATAGAACCTACTCCTAATCCAATTAAGACAAGAGTTACTGGAATTGCCCAAGCAAGTGAATCAGCAGAGAACATTGATAAGAAGCAATATACAAATGTTGAACCAAGTAATGAAGTTACAATCCAGAATAATAATGTCCATTTGAATGTACCTTCTTTAAGTTCTGCTTTAGCAGTTGCACAAGCAGCAAAGCAAGGAATAGTTAACATATTGAATGCGATGAATGAGATGCAACCTTGCCAAGTAATACCTGATGCTTGAATCATAGTTACTACAGCAGTAACACCTTCTTCATCTGCTTCAAGAGCTTCTAAGATTGCTGGATCTACGTTACCACTATTAATGTAAGCAACTGCAGCTGCACCTAAAGCAATGAATGTTGCGATAACATCTTCTTTAGCAATTAAACCTGTAATTGCAGCAACTGCGAATACCCAGCCAATAGAAGTAAGTTGGGAGCCAAAACCTAATGGAGTGAAGATTGGTTGAATTAACATACCGATAGAGCCAAGAATTGAATCTTGCATACTATCTACCATATGCCAGTTCCATCCAAAGCTAGATAAGAACCAAATAACAATTTGAGAAGCTAAGATAATTGTGAAAGCTTTCTTAACGAAGTGTTTTGCTTTATCCCATAAGTGAATCATTAATGATTTAAATTGAGGCCAGTGATATTGTGGTAACTCCATTATAAATGGAGCAGCATCACCTTTAAGAGTTGTATGTCTTAAGAATAAGACTGCAACAATAGCGACGATAATGCCTAAGCAATACATTGAGTAAGTGATTAAATCAACATTGCCAAATCCAAATTGTTCTGCGATACCACCAGCGATAGCGACTAAGATAGGAAGTTTAGCACCACATGAGAAGAAAGGAATAACTCTAATTGTAGAAATCTTTTCATTCTCATCTGCTAAAGTTCTTGTATTAACCATTGCAGGAACAGAACAGCCAAAGCCCATAATCATAGGAATGAATGCTCTACCTGATAAACCAAATTTTCTAAAGATTCTATCTAAGATAAATGCGACACGAGCCATATAACCCGTATCTTCCATAATCGAGAAGAACAAGAATAAGACTAAGATTTGTGGTAAGAATCCTAAAATAGCGAATAATCCTGATAAAACACCATCACATAAGAATCCAGTTAACCAGTGTCCTTCGCCTAAGCCACTTTCCATCGCACCACCAACTGCTTCTATAATGCCGCTAAATGACATATCAAAGAAATTAAATAAGATAACACCAGGAGAGTTGATTCCGGCATCTGTCCAGAACAATCCTTCGTACATTGTTCCTTCAAAAGAAGGAACTACGTCTTCAAATAAGCCACCTAAGAAGAATAAATTCTCAGAGAATGTAAAGTGGAATACTAAGAATAAGATTGCAGCAAAGATTAATAAACCAAATACTTTATGTGTTAAGACCTTATCTATACGGTCTGATTTATTTTCTTTTTGATTTTCATCAGGTTTTGGTTCATGTCTAGTAATTGCCTTAGCAAAGTTCTTAGAAATGTATTGATATCTTTCATCAGCGATAATAGCTTCGATATCATCACCAAAAGTTTCATCATTAAATGTTTTCTTGAAGTCATCTACCATAGGTAAGAGATCTTCATGCATTTTAGTTTCGATTTCATCGTTTTCCACTAATTTAATAGCGTGGAATAATGGGTTTTCAACATTCTTACCTTTAAAAGCAATCTTTACATCACCAATAAGATGATTTAAATCTTTATGATAAATAATTGAACTACCATCTCTATGAGATTGGCTTGCTTTAAAAGCAACTTTCATCAAATCTTCTAAATTAGATTCTTCAAGAGCGCTGATTTTAACAACTGGCACTCCAAGTCTATCACTTAAGATCTTTTCATCTAATTTATCGCCTGCTTTTTCAAGGACATCCATCATATTAACTGCAACAACAACTGGAACATCAATTTCAAGTAATTGGCTAGTTAAATAGAGGTTTCTTTCTAAGTTGGTTGCGTCAACGATATTAATGACACAATCAGGTTTTTCATCTAAGATGTAGTTTCTGGAAACTACTTCTTCACTTGTATATGGTGATAAAGAATAAATTCCTGGTAAATCGATAATAGAGATAGGTTCACTTAATTTCTTATAAACCCCGTTTTTCTTTTCAACAGTAACGCCTGGCCAGTTACCAACATGTGCAGTTGAACCAGTTAAGTTATTAAATAATGTGGTTTTACCACAGTTAGGATTACCAGCTAATGCAAAACGTTTCATATTAGCCATCCTCCTTAACTTCTAAGTAGACTAAGTTAGCTTCAGACTTTCTTAAAGTTAATTCATAGCCTCTAATTGTGACTTCTAGTGGATCTCCTAAAGGAGCTTTTTTACGTAAATAGACTGTTGCACCAGGAGTCACACCCATATCAAACAGTCTTCTACGAAGGCGACCTTCACCTTCTACTTTCTTAATTAGGCCAGTCTCGCCTATTTTAAATTCATCTAGTTTTTTTAGCATAAAATCCTTCCTTTCTACGCAACTAGAATTTTGCTAGCAATAGAACGATCTAAAGCTAGTCTTCCATCTTTAACTGCGATAACTACCCCACCGTTAACAGAGGAGATAACTGTAATTAAGGCGTTAACTAAGACACCTAAACTCTCGAGATGCTTTTTAGTTTTATCATCTGCTAAGATTCTAACGATTTTCATTTCTTTATTTGTTGGTGCTAATCCTATTGGCATAGTATATCCTCCTAAGGTTAGTTATCGCTAACCACTATAATTATATACTTAGTTTGTTAACTGTAAAGAAAAAAGTTAGCATTGGCTAACCTTTTCTATTTTATTAACAAGTTAATAATTAATTATTTTTTCAAGAATTCTGTATGCTTTTTAATAGCTTCCCAACTCTTATCAGAAATATCGTGTTCCATACGACATGCATCTTCTTTAGCAGTCTCTTCATCAACACCAAGGTAAACTAACATGTTAGTTAAGATAACGTGTTTCTCTAATGTCTTTTCAGCAATAACTAAACCACTTGGAGTTAATGTAATTTCACCTTTAGGGTTTATTTCTATGTAATTTGCATCTTTAAGTTTATTCATAGCAATTGATACTGAAGGCTTTGAAAAAGATAAACCTCTAGCAATATCAATAGCGTGAACTACACCATTTTTTTGAGACAATTGTAAAATCTTCTCTAAATAATCTTCTTGTGATTCTAATCTTTTCATACGATAAATATAAAATATTTTATTAAAAATCGCAAATGTATGTGCAATTAAAATTGAATGCAGTCTAATACAAGCATAATTACAAAGCCTAGAATAAATGACCAAACGCCATAATGATCATGACCTTCGCTAGTCATTTCTGGAATCATTTCTTCCGCAACAACGTAAATCATACAACCACCTGCAAAAGCTAATGCCCAAGGCATAATTCCTTGAATTTGCATAGCAAGGAATAATCCAATGACTGCGGCGACTGGTTCAACAGCACCGCTGAACATACCAAATAAGAAGGCTTTTAATGAACTACCAGTTTCACCTTTAATAGGTAGGGCCACTACTGCGCCTTCTGGAATGTTTTGAATACCAATACCAATGGCGAGTAATAAAGCACCCATTAATAAGGCACTATTGCCTGGATTTGCTAAAGCAACACCAAAGGCAATACCGACTGAAAGACCTTCTGGAACATTGTGGATGGTGACCGCTAAAAACATTTTGGCGTTTTTGGTTAATCCAC
>JAGCCQ010000051.1 GCA_017651565.1 Bacilli bacterium
CATATCAAAAACTTGACCTATTTTAAAATAGGTATAAGATATAGACAAATGGAAAAAGGATTATTGATTATTCTATCTGGACCTTCAGGAGTCGGCAAAGGAACTGTAAGGAAATATATCTCTAGCAAAAAAGAAATTGATTTCGTTTATTCAGTTTCAATGACCACAAGATCTCCAAGAGATAACGAAAAAGATGGAGTAGATTATTATTTCGTTTCCAAAGAAGAATTCTTAAAAAGAATCGATGAAGATAAATTCTTAGAGCACGCAGAATTTGTTGGCAATTATTACGGCACCCCTTCTGATAAAGTTGAAGAACTTAGAAACCAAGGCAAAAACGTTTTATTAGAAATTGAAATTAATGGTGCTACCCAAGTTCTTGAAAAGACTAAGCATGATGATAGAGTCATCTCATTCTTCTTGATGCCACCTTCACTTAAAAAGCTTGAAGAAAGAATTAGAGCAAGAAAATCTGAACCTGAAGATGTGATTAAAATGCGTCTTGAAAAGGGTGCTAATGAAATTAAAGCTGCACAATTCTATGATTATGTAATCACAAATGATAGAGTTCCAAGCGCAGGAAAGAAAATCATCGAGATTCTTAAACAAAAAATCAAGTAATGGGCCGAAAGGTCTTTTTCTTTATCTAATGTAGTTTTATACAGTTTTTATATAAAAATGTATGGCGTTATATTATAATTTCATTTGAGGACTTTATATGATTACAGTTACCATTTACGGCTTAGACCAATTTGTAGTTGGTCGTTTATCACAAGAAATGACACCTTCATTAGCTAGACTTTATGAAGTTGATGAAGATGAAATAAATTTCGTCGCACCTGAAAATATGGTTTTCCATAATGGTGTAGAACAAACATCTTGGAACGTTATTATTCACGTTAACGCTCCTATGAAAGTAAGCGTATTGCAAGACGATGTTGCTCGTTTTATTCTTACTTCAATTGGTGATGTAGCAATTCACAAAACTATTGAATTCTATTACTACTCACAAGATAACCGTTACACAAAATATAACGAAGATTATCCAAGATACATTACAGAAGAAAACACAGTCGGCTATGACGACGAATATGAAGACGAAGATGAATGTGACGATGACGATTGCGAATGTCATCATCACCATCACGATGAAGATGAACTCTTTACTGGTGATATCTTCGAAGGAATTGATTTAGATAAAAAGGGTGAATAGTGGAAACGATTAAATTAGCAAACAACATATTAAAAGAAGTAGTGTTTAAAGGAACACCTTTTTCACTTGCTTTAAAAAACGAATGGAAATTTAAGAATGTTGATGTAAAAGAAAGAAGTTTAGTCACAGCTATTGTCGGCTGCTCTTTAAGACATTATTATTTATTCCAAAACGGACTTAAGAAGTTCGTAGAAAACCCTTCTGAAGACTTGATGTCTTTAGTTTTCATTGGCTTATCTAACTCTATTTTCTTAAAGAAAATGGAAGAAAATGCTGTTAGAAAGCACGTCCAAAAAGTCTTAAGCCAAGAAGAATTTGATACATATAAAGCAATCATTGAAAAGTGTAAAGAAACAACTCAATTACTTCCTGATGGCATTAACGTTAACTCACTTGAATATTTATCTTTTAGATATAACACTCCACTTTGGTTAATCAAAATGTGGAACAAACATTTCGGCTTGAATGTTGTTTATAAACTTTTAAGAAACAATAATTCTCCGCTTAGAACATTTGTAAAATCTCTTTCAAATGACGAAATCTTAAATCCTGATTTCGCAAAGAAAGATGAAAACTTCTATGAATATTTAGGTCAAGGTGCTGCTAAGAATAATCCAATCTACGAAACTAAAAAGTTATTCGGTTATTCAATCGCAATGAATGACATGAATAAAGTTGTAGATATTGATGCTGTTAGAGGCATTGCTATTTATCAAGGCTACCCAAACAACATCTTATTAGATATTGTTAGTAGAACTAGTAAATACATTAGACTTGATATTGTTACACCTAGTTTCCAAGTTTTATACGAAACTAGAAAGAATATCCAAAAATATGGTTTTGAAAACGTTGCTATTTATGAAGCAAACGCTGAATCGATGATTACTTGTATCTCTAAGAAAGTACACACTCTTTATGTTATGCCAAATAACTCTAGATTTGCTTTGCTTAGAAGTACACCAGACTATTTCTTAAAGATTGATCAAACTAAACTTGATGAATACTTAAAAGAAGAAAAGACTGCTTTATACGAAGGCGCTAATTTTGTTGAAGATGGTGGATGTATGGTTTATTGCATTAACACAGTCAACCAAAAAGAAGGCAGATTAATGATTGAAGCATTCTTGAATGATCATCCAGAATTCTCACTCACTGAGGAAAAACAAAAGTTTGGATTTGGTGATGGTGACGCATGCTTCTATTACGCAATATTAGTTAAGGGAGTAGCTCGTGATTAATCTATACGGTTTAGAAATGGAAAAACTTAAAAAGTTAATGGTCGAAGAAGGCCAGAAACCATTTCGCGCTGTTCAACTGTATACCTGGATTTATGAAAAGAAGGCCACATCATTTGATGAAATGAGTGACATTTCTTTAAAATTTAGAGAAGTTCTGAAAGAGAAATATTCTTTAGACTTACCTAAGATATTTACAAAACAAGTTAGTAGTGATGGCACTATTAAACTTCTTTTAGAACTTAACGATGGCAAAAAAGTTGAATGTGTTTTAATGCGTTATAACTATGGATGTGCAGTTTGTGTTTCTTCCCAAGTTGGATGTAACATGGCATGCTCATTCTGCTCATCAGGCATTTTAGGAAAGCAAAGAAACCTTGCTCCTGAAGAAATGGTTGGCCAAATCTTAACTATTAATAAACTTCTCGAAGAAGAAGGAAAAGGACAACGTGTAACTCACATTGTTGTTATGGGTACTGGTGAACCATTTGATAACTATGATAACGTTATGGACTTTGTCCGTATTGTAAATAACCAAAAAGGTTTAGCTATTGGTGCTAGACATATTACTGTTTCCACTTGTGGACTTGTTGAAGGCATTAAAAAGTACGCTAGAGAAGGCTTACAAACGAACTTAGCTATTTCTTTACATGCTCCAAATAACGAACTTAGAAATCAATTAATGAAAGTTAATAAGGCATATCCTTTAGAAGTTTTAATGGAAGCTATTAAAGAATATGAAGCAATCGCAAATAGAAGAGTTACATATGAATACTTACTTATTCAAGATGTTAACGACAATAAAGAAAACGCAGAAGAATTAATAAAATTAATTAAAGGCACAATGGGTTACGTGAATCTTATCCCTTATAACGAAACAAATAAAAACGATTATAAGAGACCAAGCGGTAACAGAATTCATGCTTTCCTAGATTGGCTTATTAAAGGCGGAGTCAATGCAACTATTAGAAAAGAATTTGGTAGTGACATTGATGCAGCTTGTGGTCAACTAAAAGCGAAAGTGGAGGAATCATTATGAGAAAAGGTGATTTAAGAGGAAACTTTGCCGAGAAAGTAGATATAGGCAGAGTCAGAAGAACTAATGAAGATCGTACATTAGCATTAGTAAATGCTTATGGCGATGTTATTCTCGTTGCTTGTGATGGCATGGGTGGAGAGAATAAAGGTGATTTCGCCGCTAGTTTAACTATCGAAACTTTCGATGAACTTTTCTCAAAAGTTAAAAGATTTAAGACTGCTTTTGGTGCTAAAAAATTCATCAGAAAATGTTTAAGAACTGCTAATAAAACAGTCTTCAACGAAAGCCATACTCATGAAATGTATAAAGACATGGGTACTTGTGTTTCTGTTGCTATTGTGACTGAAAACTTCTTTGTTATCGGCCACATGGGTGATACAAGAATTTATAAATTTGGTAGAGGCGCATTTGAACAAATTACTGTCGATCATACATTAGCTCAACGTGAATATAGAATGGGTAGAATCACCAAAGAAGAAATTCCAACTCATAGAGATAGACACGTATTAACTAACGCTTTAGGATTACATAAAGTTGTTGCGTGCGATATTCAAGAATTCGATTATCACGGAGAAACACTCTTAGTTTGTAGTGATGGTTTATATAATAACGTTTCAGAAACTGAGCTCTTCACTATCTTAAAGGGCAATGATAATACTTCACAAAAAGTTAATGAATTAGTCCAATTAGCAAACGCAAATGGTGGTAGCGATAACATCGCTGTTGTACTCTGGGAGAATAAATAATAATGCCAATAGAAGTTGGGACATTATTAGAATCAAGATATAGAGTTATAAAAACAATCGGACATGGGGGTACTGCCGATGTTTTTCTTGTTAATGACATTATTAATAAAACTGATTATGCCATTAAAGTTTTGAAAGACAACTTAATCGAAGACCAAGAAGTTTTAGAAAACTTTAGGAAAGAAGTTACTATTCTTTCGTGCTTAACTTCAAGCCATATTGTTAAAGTTTATGGCTATAATTTATATGAAAATAGACCTTATATTGTTAACGAATATGTTAAAGGTAGCACTCTTAAAGATTTATTAGATCTAAGAGGCTTTTTATCAATAGATGAGTCAATTGATTATATGATTCAATTAACTCAGGCGTTAATGCCTGCTCATTCCAAAGGCGTAGTCCATAGAGATATTAAGCCATTAAACATGTTTATCTTAAATGATGGGACACTTAAATTAGCTGATTTTGGTATCGCTCAAATTGGAAAACAAAATATAGTAGAAAATCCTACTTCAATTGTTGGTAGTGTTCATTACCTAGCTCCAGAAATAGTTAAGGGAAAACCAGCATGCGCAGCTAGTGATATTTATGCTTGCGGCATCGTTTTATACGAAATGCTTACTGGACAAGTTCCTTTTGTTCGCGATAATGCAGTTGATACTGCGGTAGCTCATGTTAAGGAAAAATTCCCATCAATTAGTAAAATCATGCCTTCATGTCCTAAGGAAATTGAAGGTATTATCAATAAATGTACAAAGAAAGAACCTAACGATAGATATTCAAATGTA
>JAGCCQ010000052.1 GCA_017651565.1 Bacilli bacterium
CTATGAGAAACGATATTACTTTCAAAGAAAGAAGAAGTATCGCAGATAGAGTTCCATTATGGCACCCAGAAGCATGTATCCAATGTAATCAATGTGCATTTGTATGTCCACACGCAACAATCCGTCCAATCTTAATGGATGAAAATGAATACGCAAATGCTCCTGAACTCGCAAAAGAAGCTATCAATGCTATGGGTCCAGGTTTAGCAGGATTAAAATACCGTATCCAAGTTTCACCAAGAAACTGTGTCGGTTGTGGCCTCTGTGTTGGTGAATGTATGGCTAACAAGACTGGCAAAGTCGCTCTTGAAATGGTTGAAGCTAAATCTCAATTTGCTCAAGAAGATGCTGCAGCATATTGCTACAAGAACGTAACTTATAAAGCAGACAGACTCCCAGAAGCATTACAAAATTCTGTTAAAGGTGTTGGATTCTTAATGCCTTACATGGAAATTTCTGGCGCATGTGCTGGTTGTGGTGAAACTCCTTACTACAGATTAACATCACAATTATTTGGTAAAGATATGTTAGTTGCTAATGCAACTGGTTGTTCCTCAATCTATTCTGGTTCAACTCCATTAACACCATTCTGTACTGATAAAGAAGGTCAAGGTGTTGCATGGGCTAACTCATTATTCGAAGATAACGCAGAATTCGGTTATGGTATGAGAGTTGCTACTAACGCAAAACTCAAAGCAATTATCGAAATCTTAAGCGCTGCTAAAGAACGTGGCGTTGAAGCTGACTTAGCTGCTAAGATCGACGAATACTTTGCAAAAATTAAAGATAGAAAAGCAATGAGAACAATCGTTCCTGAATTAATTGCTCTTATCAAAGCAAGCAAAGATGAAGGAATTAAAGATGCTCTTGCATACGAAAGAGACTTCGCTGATAAATCCGTTTGGATCGTCGGTGGTGACGGATGGGGCTATGATATCGGTTATGGTGGATTAGATCACGTTATCGCAAACGAAGAAGATGTTAATATCTTATTACTCGATACTGAAGTTTACTCCAACACTGGTGGTCAATCTTCAAAATCATCACAAACAGGTTCTATCGCTAAGTTCACTGCTAGTGGTAAAACAACTGCTAAGAAGAACCTTGCTTTAATCGCTATGAGCTATGGCAACGTCTATGTTGCTCAAATCTCATTAGGTGCAAACCCAATCGCTGCTATTAAAGCATTAAAAGAAGCTGAATCTTATGATGGTCCATCATTAGTTATCTGCTATGCTCCATGTGCAAACCATGGTATCAAAGGCGGCTTAGCTAACTCCATGAGACAAGAAAGATTAGCTGTTGAATGTGGTTATTTCCCAATCTTCCGTTATGACCCAAGAAATGTTGAAGCTGGCAAACCAGCATTAACAATGGATATGAAAGATCCTGACTACACTAAGTTCAGAGACTTCGTCATGACAGAAACAAGATTCTCACAACTCCCAAGAGTTAACCCAAATAATGCTGAAGCATTACTTACTAAGAGTGAGAAATGTGCTAAGGATAGATTAGACAGAATTAAAAAATTCGGTTTATAATCCTAAGCCACAAAACTTATTTAACTAGTTAAATAGATAGTGAAAATGAAAAAATGTTCTTGTCTATTAATTATTAATTAAGTTACAATCAATCGTAGGTTAAGGAGATTTGAATATGAAAAAAGATTCACGCCTTGTCGAGGCATTAGTTGATTTAATCAACGAATATGTCGACATCGAAAATACAATTTCCTCACTTCCTTGCGGATATGTCTCTACTAAGACAATTAGTAACAAGACATACTATTACCGTCAATGGAGAGAAGGAAGTAAAATTTCTTCAGTTTATATTCCAAGCGCTTTAGTCAATGGTATTAAACGTAAAATTGCTTTTAGAAAAGAAAACGAAGCTCTTTTAAAAGAGGTCAAAAAAGATCTCGCTAAGACAACTCGTAAAGTTGTTAAAGCTGGTTTAGTCACTGACGAGGACGTATCTTCTTTACTCCAAGCTGGTAGAGACGGCAAAGATGTTGCCGCTGAAGCAGCTAAATTAGTTAAATAACCTACACAAAATTAACAAAATTAAGCCTCGCGTTTGCGGGGCTTTCTTTTTGCTTAATAAATAGGTTAAAAAAGAATATAATAACAACCGTATGAATAAACTAATCGTATTATCAGGTGTTCCAGGCAGTGGAAAAAGTTATATTTCTTTATTAATAAAAGATAGGATGAAAGCAGGTCACGTCTATGTTGTTAGTAGTGACGCTTTAAGAAAGCAAATCTGTGGAACACAACAATGTCTTGATCATGATGATTTAATGTGGGCTATGTATTATGAGATGGCCAAGGCATACGCATTAGATAAAGATGGAATTGTTATTCTTGATAGCACTAATTCAAGAAGAATGTATCGTATTGATAAAGTCAAACCTGTCAAACATTTATTTGATGAAGTGGATTTAGTTACTTTTGAATTAGACAAACTTACAGTTATGCGTCAAAACATGGAAAGAGATTTCCCAATTCCAAGTGATGCATTAGAACGTTTGATAGATGAATATGAACATGTTAATGATGAAGATAAAGAATTTTTTGATAATATTTTCACAATCGATGATTCATATTTAAATACTGTAATTGACAAAATCATTAAATAAAAAGCATAAAAATTAAGACAATCGTCTTGTATATAAAAGCCGAATAAAATAAAAAACGATACGCCATAGAGTGTTGTAGTTTTCTTTATAAAGATTATTTGTTATTATACAAATACTATGGAAAAGCGCATCGTTGTAAAAGGAGCAAGAGAGAACAACTTAAAGAACGTTGATCTCGATTTGCCAAAAGATTCATTGATTGTATTTACAGGTTTATCTGGTTCAGGTAAATCTACTTTAGCGTTCGATACAATTTTTGCTGAAGGTCAACGTAGATACATGGAATCATTATCTAGTTATGCTAGACAATTTTTAGGTAACTACGATAAACCTGATGTCGATTCTATTGATGGACTTTCCCCTTCTATTGCTATTGATCAAAAAAGTGTTTCACATAACCCAAGAAGTACTGTCGGTACAGTTACTGAAATCTATGATTATTTAAGACTTCTTTGGGGCAGAATTGGCGTTCCATATTGTCCATCACACAACGAACCTATTATTTCATTTACTTCTTCAATGATGGCAGACATTGTTATGTCTTATCCTGAAGGAAGTAAAATTCAATTGATTTCACCAGTAGTTCATCAAGAAAAAGGAACTCAAAAAGATATCTTAGAGAAATTAAGATTATCTGGTTTTACTCGTTTGAGAGTAGATGGTGAAATTACTACATTTGAAGATTTAAAAGAATTAGATAAAAATAAAAAACATAACATCGACATCGTTGTAGATAGAATTATTATTAAGCCAGATATTAGAGGTAGAGTAATCGAATCTATCGACACTTGTTTAGACTGGTCACATGGTTTATTAATTATTCTTTCTGATAGTGGTGAGCGTTTACTTTCAGATAAACACACTTGCCCAAAATGTGGCTTCTCTGTTCCTAAAGTTGAACCAAGATTATTCTCATTTAACTCTCCAACTGGATATTGTCCAGATTGTAAAGGCTTAGGAATTAAAAGAGAAGTCGATGTACGTTTATTGATTCCTGATCCATCTAAAACATTATTAGGTGGAGCGATTAAATATTATCAAAACACTGCTGGAACTAAGAATCTTGAGTGGCAGAGTTTTGAAATGCTTTGCAAGTTATATAAGATTCCACTTAATGTTCCTTGGCAAGATTTAACAGAAGAACAAAAACAAATCTGCTTAATCGGTTCTAAAGAAGAACATGATTATGAGATTAAATCTTCTTCTGGAAACGTTATGAAACGTCATGGAATTATTGAAGGTATTAAAACTCATATTGAGAGACTATATGCTGAAACTACCAGCGATTTCTGCCGTGAATGGTATGGAAGCATGATGAGAGATACAACTTGTAAATCATGTAATGGCGCTAGACTTTCAAAAGAAGCATTGTCTGTTAAAGTTGGTGGTTTAAATATCTATGAAGCTACTTGCTTACAAATTAAAGAATTAAAACAATTTATTGAAGAATTACCTTCAAAATTAACTGCACAAGAAAACCAAATTGCAGACTTAGTTTTAAAAGAAATTAAAAATCGTCTCTCATTCTTAGTGGATGTTGGATTAGATTATTTAACTTTGTCTCGTATGGCGCTTACTCTTTCTGGTGGCGAATCTCAAAGAATTAGACTAGCTACACAAGTTGGTAGTAAGTTAACTGGTGTTTTATATGTCATGGATGAACCAAGCATTGGTTTACATTCACGCGATAGTGAAAGACTTATTCATACAATGAAATCCATGAGAGATCTTGGAAACACATTAATTGTTGTTGAACACGATGAAGAAACTATTAGAAACGCTGATTATATTGTAGGTATCGGACCAGGTGCTGGTGTTCACGGTGGTGAAGGGGTTGCTGCAGGTTCTTTAAAAGAAGTTGAAGAAACTAAAGGTAGTATCACTGGTGATTATTTAACCGGAAGAAAATATATTCCAATTCCAAAAGTTAGAAAGCCTGGTAACGGCAAATTCATCAGCATTAAAGGTGCAGCAGTAAATAACTTAAAGAATGTTAGTGTTGATATACCTTTAGGATGTTTTGTTGCGGTCACTGGTGTTAGTGGCTCTGGTAAATCATCCTTGATCAACCAAACATTATTCCCATTCATCAAATCTCATTTGAGTGAAGAAAAACTTTTAGACGATATAAACGTAAAAGAAATTACAGGATTAGAAAATATCGATAAGGTTATTGATGTAACTCAAGAACCAATTGGGAGAACTCCAAGAAGTAACCCTGCAACATACTGCAAAATATTCGATGAAATTAGAGACTTATTTGCGGAAACAGTTGAGGCGAGAGCTCGAGGGTACGATAAAGGTAGATTCTCATTTAATGTTCCTGGTGGTAGATGTGAAAAGTGTTGGGGGGATGGCGTTGTACGTATTCCAATGAACTTCTTACCTGATGTTTATGTTAAATGTGATGCTTGTGATGGAAAACGCTATAACGAAGAAACATTACAAGTTACTTATAAAGGCAAAAATATTTACGATGTTCTTGAAATGACCATCGAGGAAGCTCTACATTTTTTTGAAAATAGACCTTCCATTAGAAAGAAAGTACAAGTTTTATATGATGTTGGACTTGGCTATATCAAACTTGGTCAACAAGCTACAACACTTAGTGGTGGTGAAGCTCAACGTGTTAAACTTGCTAGCTACTTACAAAAGAAACCTACTGGTAAGACTTTGTATATCTTAGATGAACCTACAACTGGACTTCATACTGATGATGTTTCTAGATTGATTAAAGTTCTTCAAAGGATCGTCGATAATGGCGATACTGTTTTAGTTATTGAACATAACTTAGACGTTATTAAAGTTGCAGACTACTTAATAGATTTAGGACCTGAAGGCGGAGATAATGGTGGAACCATTGTCACTAAAGGTACTCCTGAAGAAGTAGTAAAGTGCGAAAAATCCTATACAGGTATGTATTTGAAGGATGTGTTAGAGAAAGGACATTATAACTAATATGGTTGGATTCATAATAATGTTTGTTGCGTTTGCAATAGGCGCAATAGTAATTGGTGTATTCTCATTTCTTGAAGTTAAAAACTTAGTCTCAAGTGAGATGATTGAAGTAAATTTTAAGCTTGTCACTAAAAGAATTGCCTTATATAGTGCTGGTTTTGCTGCTGATTTTACCTGTATGTTAGTCGCAGGTATGCTTTTGGGTGGTTTCCCTGCAGACTTCTTGCATTGGCTTAAATTAATTCTTGGTGGTTTACTATTTGGATTTAGTATCATTACTGCTATCGAATTATTTATTATTCATTATTATGGAAAGAATTTTACTGGTAATTGGAAGAAGATTTATTTGTATTCATTTATTGGATTATTTGTTGTAGCGGCATTATCTCTTTTCTTATGGTTAGATGGATATGCTCCATATTTAAAATATCCACTCGTTAATGGTATTAATTTTTCAAAAGGATTTGTAGACCCTAGTTGGGCAAAACCAAATCTTGCTTGGTATGCGATTTGCATTGTATCTGGTGCAGTTTTAGTTTATTTCATATCTGATCACTTAATGTATAAGGAATATGGAAAACACGGTATTTGTGAATCTACATTTTATGTAGCATTCCCTGCTGGTGTTATTGGCGCAAGAATTTGGTACTGTGTCGGCGAAGGTGTGCCTCTTTCTCAATGGATTGAAATTTGGAATGGTGGATTAACTGTCGTTGGTGGCGCCTTAACAGGTATTATCGTAGGTGTTGCGTGGTTCATGTGGAGAAATCCAAAATATTCTATCTTTGTCGCGGTTGACTGTATTGTCCCAACAATTTTAATTGCTCAAGCAATTGGTAGATGGGGTAATTTCTTTAATTGTGAAGTACATGGTTTAGAAGTAAGCTTAGATTATTTCAAATGGATGCCTGAAATAATACAACTTAACTCAGCATACTCGTATGTACATGGAATGGCTAGCAGTGGCATGATTTGGTTACCTTTATTCTTAATAGAAGGAATTATTAACGTCTTTGGTTACTTTGTAATCGCACACTTATTTGGTAAAAGATTATACAAAGTATTAGAACCAGGTGACTTAGGTATTTCTTATATTATTTGGTACGGTATGACTCGTGTTATTTTAGAGCCATTTAGAGATATAGCATTCAACATGAGCGTTGATGATAACGGAGCTGGTGGATATTGGTCATGGATTTGGTCATTATCTTATGTATTAATTGGTTCTATTGCAATTATTGTTAATCACGTTATTAGATATGTTCTTAAAAAACGTAAAGGTACATATATTGTTCAAAAAGGCGATGCTACTTTAGGCATAGTCGAAAGTGCTTGCTTCGCAGTTATCGGAATCACATTAGTTATTGTTGGTGCTAATTTAATGGCAAGTGCACCAGCTTTAGCAGAAGGTGCTACTCGAACGATTGGATTTGGAGACAAATTTAATGTCGGTATTATGCTTTTAATTCTTGGTGCTGCGGTATTTGTTTACGTGATACCTGCGCTCATTAGACTTATTGAATCTAAAAGAAAGGTTGTTCATGAATAATTACGATTTAGTTTTATTTGATATGGATGGCACAATTGCCAATACAGACGCTATGATAGTGGAAACTTTTCATCGTCTTTATAAGGTATATAAGCCAACAGTAGTAAGAAGTGATGAAGAGTTACTCTATTTTTCAGGTCCTCCAATCAAAGAAACTTTGAAACACGAATTTCCTGATTATGATTTAGATGAAATCTTCCCTGCATATAGAGATATTTCTAGAGGAACATATGAAGATTTCATCAAAGAGTTCCCTTTGGTAAAGGAAACTCTACAATCCTTTATTAATAAAGGAATAAAAGTAGGCGTTATTACAAATAAGAATTCAAGTAACGCTGATTTAACTTTAAAGATTGTTAAACTTGATAACGTTATTGATTATTGTTTAGGTAGTGATGACGTTCCTGCAAGTAAACCAGATCCAAGAAGTATTGATATGGCGATGAAACATTTTAATGTTTTAGATAAATCCAAAGTTTTATATGTTGGAGATAACACAATTGATTATGTCTTTGCATCTAATGCAGGAGTAGATTGTGCGATTCTTACTTGGGGTCCTAGAGGATTCACTAAAGAAACTAAGCCTAAATATTGGGTAAAAGACTATAAAGAACTTATGGATGCAGTAGTGAGGTAGTTGTATGGAAATTAAAGATTGTGTAATTATTGG
Organism: Bacilli bacterium; assembly: GCA_017651565.1. Lineage (GTDB taxonomy): Bacteria > Bacillota_I > Bacilli_A > RFN20 > CAG-826 > RGIG9670. The sequence continues at coordinate 7,816 of JAGCCQ010000052.1, forward strand.
CGCTGGTCCATGTGGTATTGGCGCAGCTATCGAACTTAAGAAATTAGGAATTGAAGCAGTTATTATAGAAAAAGGTCCTGTTGGAGGAAAAGTTAATATCGCTCCTAGAGTAGATAACTATCCGGGATTTACAAAAATTCCAGGACCAGATTTAGCTTTCGAATTTTTCATGAAGGCAAAGAATAACGGAGTCAAAATTATTTCTGATGAAGTTATCTCTTTAACTAAAGAAGAAAATTTTGTAGTTGAATGCAAAAGAGAAACATATGTTTCTAAAACTGTTTTAGTTGCATGTGGTACAAAAGAAAGAACTCTCGGATTAGAAAATGAAGAGAGATTATTTGGACATGGTGTCTCATATTGCGCTATTTGTGATGGGCACTTTTTTAAAGGACAAGATGTTTTAGTTATCGGCGGGGGTAACTCAGCACTTAAAGAAGCACTTCACTTAGTCAATATTTGCAATAAAGTTACTTTAATTCATCGTAGAAATGAGTTTAGAGGGTTAAACCATTTAGTAGATGAATTAAAAGGACACGCTAACGCAGAGGTCTTAACTCCTTATATCCCACTTGAAATTAATGGTGGCGATTCATTAGAAAGTGTTAAGATTCAAAACGTTGAAACCAAGGAAATTAGAGAAGTTAAAGTTCAAGGATGTTTTCCACTTGTTGGGCAACTTCCAAACTCTAACTTTGTTAAAATTGAAAATGTATTAAATGAATGGGGGACAATTCCTGTAGACAAAAAAATGATGTCTTCAGTAGCTGGCTTATTTGCTGGCGGAGATATATTGCCTCGTGATATCAGACAAATTTATTTGGCTGAACATGATGGTGTAGTCGCAGCAAGAAGCATTAATGAATTTTTGAAAGGAGAATAAAATGAAAAAGATTTATATCCTTACAGGCCCTAGTGGTGCTGGTGCATCAACAGCAAAGTTTGTTTTTGAAGAATTGGGTTTCTATATTTTAGAAAATTTCCCTGTTGTTTTAACAAACGAATTAATTAATAAGGTCATTGCAAATAGACCTGATACAGAAAATATTTGTTTAATTCCTAGAATTTCTGAAGCTAAAGCATTGTTTATAGAGCTTAAGAAACATAAAGAGTTTGAAGTTGTAACAATTCTTTTAGATTGTTCTAGCGAAGAGTTAATACGTCGTTACGCATTAACTAGACACACTCACCCAATGTCCGCACTTAGTGGAATAGGATTAGAAGACGCTATCAAAAATGATTTAGCTCTTGTTAATCAATTAAGAGGTGGTTGTGATTTATATATCGACACCTCTAAAACAACAATCAAAGAATTAAGAACCACTTTATACAATAAGATTGAAAATCTTGATTCTAAAAAAGGTATCACAACTGTTAAGTTCGTTTCTTTTGGAATGAAGAACGGTATCCAAAAAGATATCGATATGATGATTGACTGTAGAATTCTTCCAAATCCATTCTGGGTTGAAAGTTTAAAAGATAAGACTGGTGAAGATATTGACGTTATTGATTATTTAAATTCTTATCCAGAAACTGGCCACTTCTTAGATAACACAATTGCTTATTTAGAATACCATCTTGCTGAGATGCAAAAGTCAGGAAGAGGGTACTATGTCGTAGGTGTTGCATGTAGTGGCGGACAACATAGATCAACCTATGTCGCAAATTATTTGAAAAAATATTTTGGAAAAAAATACAAAACTTTAGCCTACCACAGAGACAGTCCAGAATTGAATAAATAACCCTATGAAAAGAGATTCATTTACAAGAAAAGTTAAGGAAGAATTAGTCTCAAATTCCTACGATTCTTTTGATCGTTTGAGAGCGCTTTTAGCCGCTTATATTCGTATAAATGGTTCTTTAATTATTCGTAATAAATCTACTGTTTTGAGCCTCAAAAATGAGAACGCAAAAATAAGTAAATTTTTGTATGAGACTATTTCCCAAATATATAAAACGAAGGTTAATTTATTAACAAAGAAAAAACCAAATCTTTCTAAATCTGTAAGCTATATTATTGAAATAGAAGAAGCTTCAGAAGAGATTATCGATGATTTAGAGATTTCATTTGTTGAAGGTAAAATTTCCAAAAACATCGTCCGTAACGACGATACCATTTCAGGTTATTTAGCAGGTGCTTTCTTAGCTAGTGGTAGTATTAATTCACCTGTTACAAGTAACTACCATTTAGAGATTTCTTTAAATAATGATAACTTTGCAAAGTGGCTATCAAAGTTATTTGCTAAATACAAAAACTCAAATATCGAACCTAAGATTATTAAAAGAAGAGAGAACTATGTTATCTACTTCAAAAAGTGCGATCAAATTAGTACGTTTTTGATAATGATAGGTGCAGTTGCATCTTGTTTAGAGTTTGAAGACGTACGTGTTACTCGTGATTCTTTGAATACTGCAAACCGCCTGGTCAATATGGACACAGCAAACATGAAGAGAACACTTGAGACCGGTCAACGTCAAGTGAGTGAGATTCAACTAATAGATCAAAAGCTTGGATTAGATAACATTCAAAATATCAAAGCTAGAGAACTAGCTAAGGCTCGCCTTGAAAACGAGTCTGCTTCGTTAGTGGAACTCGCAGATATATTAGGACATCAACTTGCTAAGCCAATCACAAAGAGTAATGTTAATCACTTATTCAGATATCTTCATGAACTATATTTGAGGTTAAACAAATGACAGTCAAAAAACAGTTGGGAATGAGGATTAGATACCTACGTCAACGTAAGGGAATGTCTATCGAAGATTTAGCGCTCGAATGTAATATTAATCGTAACTATTTGAGTGACCTGGAGAGAGGGACGAGAAACCCATCAATTGAGATTTTGTCTCGCTTATCATTTGGGTTGAAGGTATCGCTTGAAGAATTGTTTAGAGGGATACAAATTTTGTATTAAAGACGACGGGAATTACCCGTCTTTTATTTATAAAAATCTTGTTAAATATAGATATATAGTATAAAATACTAATCGCAATGACAAATAGGAGGCAATTTATTTATGTCAAAAAACGTCAGAGTTGCAATTAACGGTTTCGGACGTATCGGCCGTTTAGCATTTAGACAAATGTTTGGTGCAGAAGGTTATGAAGTTGTTGCTATCAACGATTTAACTTCTCCAAAGATGTTGGCTAACTTATTAAAATATGATACTGCACAAGGTGGTTACACAGGTCGTATTGGTGAAAACTTACACACAATCTCTTCAAAAGAACCAGTTCTTGCTGAAGATGGTAAGACAGTAGTCACACCAGGTAGCATTACAGTTGATGGTAAAGAAATCATTATCTACGCAATGCCAAAAGCAAATGAACTCCCATGGGGTAAAATTGGTGTTGATGTTGTCTTAGAATGTACAGGTTTCTACTGTTCTAAAGATAAATCAATGGCTCACATTGAAGCTGGTGCAAAGAAAGTTGTTATCTCTGCTCCTGCAGGTAAAGACTTACCAACAATCGTCTTCGGTGTTAACGAAAAGACTTTAACAAAAGACGACAATGTTATCTCAGCTGCTAGCTGTACAACAAACTGCTTAGCTCCAATGGCTAAAGCGTTAAACGATTTAGCTCCAATCCAATCTGGTATCATGAGCACAATCCACGCTTACACTGGTGACCAAATGATCTTAGATGGTCCACACAGAAAAGGCGACTTAAGAAGAGCTCGTGCTGGTGCTGCTAATATCGTTCCTAACTCAACTGGTGCTGCAAAAGCAATCGGCTTAGTTATCCCAGAATTAAACGGTAAATTAATCGGTAGTGCACAACGTGTTCCTGTTGCTACAGGTTCTACAACTATCTTAACTGCAGTTGTTAAATATGATGGTGACTTAACACCAGAAGCAATCAACGCAGCTATGAAAGCTCAAGCAAGTGCTTCATTCGGCTACAACGAAGATCAAATCGTTTCTTCAGATGTTATCGGTATGAGATTCGGTTCATTATTCGATGCTACACAAACAATGGTTAGCAAAATCGGTGATGGCTTATACCAAGTCCAAGTTGTTTCTTGGTACGACAACGAAAACTCATATACAAGCCAAATGGTTCGTACAATCAAGTACTTCGCAGAAAACTGCTAATTAATATTTGATTTATAACATTCATGGCACTCCTATGGGGTGCCATTTGTCTCATGAAAGGGGAGAAAATAATGTTAACAGTTAAAGACTTACCAAATTTAAGCGGTAAAAAAGTTATAGTTAGAGTTGACTTCAACGTCCCAATTAAGGACGGAGTCATTAGAGATGACAACCGTATCGTTGCTGCTCTTCCAACTATCAAGGAATTACTTTCTAAGAACGCTCGTGTTATCTTAATGAGCCACTTAGGAAAAGTTAAACACAAATTAAAAGACGAAGATCCTGCAAAATTCGAAAAGCAAATCAGAGATGGTAACTTAGCACCAGTTGCTGCTAGATTATCAGAATTATTAAACAAAAGCGTCAAGTTCGTTAATGTTACTAGAGGTGCTGAATTAGAAGGCACTGTTGCAGCATTAGCTGATGGCGAAGTTGCATTAATTCAAAACACTCGTTATGAAAAGGGTGAAGAAAAGAATGATGCAGAATTAAGCGCATACTGGGCACAATTCGGTGATGCATTCGTTATGGACGCATTCGGTAGTGCACACAGAGCACACGCTTCTACATACGGTATTCCAGCAATCTTAAAAGAAGCTGGCAAACCAGTCGCAGTTGGTTACTTAGTTGAAAAAGAAGTTGCTAACTTAACACGCTGCGTTACAGTTGCAGCTGAAGATAGACCATACGTTGCTATCTTAGGCGGATTAAAAGTCTCAGATAAGATTAAAGTCATCGAATCCTTATTAAATAAGTGTGACAAGATTTTAATCGGTGGTGCTATGGCATTCACATTCTTAAAGGCTTTAGGTTATAAGACAGGTACTTCTCCAGTCGAAGATGACCAATTAGATTACGCAAAGAACTGTTTCTTAAAAGCAAACGGCAAAATCGTATTACCATGCGATACAGTTATCTCTGATGCATTTGATCCAGCAGAAAGAACAACAATTCAAACTGTTAAGATCGCAGACATCGGTGATGCATTCGAAGGTTTAGATGTTGGTCCTGAAACAAGAAAATTATTTGCTGATGAAATCGCAAAAGCAAAGATGATTTTCTGGAATGGCCCAATGGGTGTCTTTGAACAAGAAGAATTCCAAAAAGGTACATTAGCTGTTTGTGAAGCAATTGCTGCTAACAGCAAAGCATTCACAGTTTGTGGTGGTGGTGATAGTGCTGCTGCTGTTAAACAATTCGGCTATAAAGATAAATTCTCACACGTTTCTACAGGAGGCGGCGCTAGCTTAGAAATGATCGAAAACGATGGTCATTTACCAGGCATCGACGTAATTCGTTAATTTATGAGAAGAAAATTATTATTAGGCAACTGGAAAATGAATAAACTTGCTAGCGAAGCAAAGGAATTTGCAATTGCTAGTAAGCCATTAGTTGCAAAAGCAAAAGAAAATAAAATCGATATTGGTGTTGCTCCAACATATATGTCCTTAGCTACAGTTAGAAAATTCGCAGCTAAGAAAATGATTGTTGCAGCTCAAAACGTCCATTTCGAAGATCACGGTGCATTCACTGGTGAAGTTTCAATCCCTATGTTAAAAGAATTTAAGATTGACTGGGTTATCCTCGGCCACTCTGAAAGAAGAACATACGACGGCGAAACTAGTGAAAAATGTAACAAGAAAATGAAAGCATTACTCGCTAATGACATGGTTCCTGTTTACTGCTGTGGTGAAACATTAGAACAATTTGATGCAGGCGAAACTAAAGCAGTTGTCGCTGACCAAATTAAAAAAGGCTTCGAAGGTATCTCTGAAGAAGACGCTAAGAAAGTTGTTGTTGCTTATGAACCAATCTGGTCCATCGGTACTGGCAAAAACGCTTCTACAGAAATCGCTCAAGATGTCTGCAAATATATTCGTAAGGTATTAAAAGGAGTTGTTGGTAAAGCAGCTTCAAAAATTAGAATCCTCTATGGTGGTTCTGTTAAACCAGAAAATGTCAAAGCATACTTATCATGCCCAGATGTTGATGGTGCTTTAGTTGGCGGAGCTTCATTAAAGATTGATTCTTATGAAGGTTTATTAAACAACATTTTATAAGGAAACGTTAAATGTCTACATATAATCAAAATAACGAAACATTTGACCCATATAGCAGCGGGGCTAACGGCTATACTGATGTAGAAAGCGAAGGAAAACTTCTCACTAAAGTATTCCTAATGATGTTTATATCATTGCTCGCTACAGCAGCAGTTGCTTACATTGTTGGACGCGTACTCGCAAACGCATTAGTTGTTGGAAACGAAAATGTCGCTATGGGATTAATGATAGCGATGATTGGTTCAGGTATTGGACTTCTTGTTCTATCGTTCGTAATTCCAATTAAAGTAAGTAGAGGACTTTCATCAATATGGCCAGCTTACATTGCATACTTAGTATTTATGGGAATATTGCTAAGCACTGTCTATGTCGCATATGACATGTCAGTTATCTCCTTAAGTTTTGGAATAACTGCGGGCGTATTTGGCATTATGGCGTTCCTAGGCTACGTAAGCAAAGGCTCATTTGTCGGAATAGGGCCTCTTATCTTAGGCCTTATATTTGGCTCAATTGGACTATCCTTGGTGAATATATTCTTACAGAGTGAACCTCTTGCATGGGTAATCTCATTCGCAGTATTCGCAGTGATCTTATTCATTACGATGTATGATGTTAAAAGAATTAAACACATTATTAATTCTGGATATATGAACAATAATGATAACTTAATGTTATATTGTTCATTCATATTACTAACAGACTTCATAAATATTTTCATAAGAATACTTAGATATGTAGCTTATTTATCAAGGAAAAGATGATATATCCTTATTAATATATATAAGGGGCTTAAAATTAGGCCCCTTTTTTATAGGAAAAATACCCAAAAAATATGGGTTAAAAAAAATTTAAAAAAAATTAAAAAAACCTATTGACACATATTCTTATATAGTGATAAGATATATGAGCACTCGGCCGAGAGGCAAAGAAATATTACTAAAGTAATATAGTGCAACTGATCTTTGAAAACTAAACAGATGTACAAACAAAAACGTCAATTTATTTTTTAAACAATACAAAACCAGATAATTATTTTGAACTAGAATAAAACTTTGAGAGATTGATCCTGGCTCAGGATGAACGCTGGC
>JAGCCQ010000053.1 GCA_017651565.1 Bacilli bacterium
CGTGTGGATTTTGTACGAGCGTTAACACCAACTGTTAAGCCTAAGAATCTATAGATTTGGCCCATCCATTCAGCGTCACGACCAGATAAGTATTCGTTAACAGTAATAACGTGTAAACCTTTACCCGCTAAGGCGTTAAGGTAAACAGCCATTGTACAGGTTAAGGTTTTACCTTCACCAGTTTTCATTTCGGCAACATCGCCATTATGTAAAACTAAAGAACCGATGATTTGAACTTTGTAAGGGAATTCACCGATACAACGTTTCGCAGCTTCACGAGCAACCGCAAAAGCTTCGTATTTAATATCATCTAATGTTTTACCTTGAGCTAATAATTCTCTGAAGTAAGGAGTTTTGGCTTGTAATTCTTCATTGGTTAATGCAGCCATTTGGCTTTCATAAGCAATAACTTTATCAGCTTCCTTTTGATACTTCTTAAGAGCTCTTCTGTCAAAAAATCCCATATTTTTTAATACCGATCACATCAAATATGTGCCTTTCTTTATAAAAGAATGTCAAGCATTCGCTTAAATATCATATCAATACCACCTATTATTGTCTAATACAAATTTATTCGTATTAGTTATTTAGGTAGTTGTTTTCCTCTAGTTTTGGCCACCACTAAAACATCAATCTGCTTTGGATTTAGCTTTTCGATGAGATGAATCGCGGATTTCATTGTGCTTCCTGTAGTGTAAACATCATCAACAATTAAAACCTTCTTTTTGCTTAAATCAGGATAACTGTTTAAGTCTAAATATTTGTAAACTTCTTTTCTTTGATTAAAGGAGCTTAATGCCTGCTTATGTTTCTCTGTTTTTTCAAGGATATTTAGCATATTTAGTCCGATACTTTTAAAAGTCTCAACAACATGATTGAATCCTCTTTCTTCATCTTCGTTTTTATAAGAAGGAATCGGTATTACAAGACGATCAAAATAACGCAACTTAATCTCTTTAGCGTATCTATCTAGGAATACTTGATGTAATTCATAATCATAACAGCCTTTATATTGGTAAATTAGCTTTCTGATAAACGGATTGTAATCATAGAAAGAGGTGGCTTTATGGTTATCAACACGAAACTTGATAAATTTAGGTTCCATTTCCGTTTGACACGCCTGGCAAATAGGTATTTTGCCATTAAAAAGCCTGCAAAAGTCCGTTATATTAACTTTCTTAAAGCAAATTAGGCAGTTTCTTGTTGGCGGCATTAATCTCGCTAATCGCTCGCTGCATTTCTTCATTATTTTCCCTAGCAAGAAATATCACCTCACCTTCTGGAGCGTCTTTCTTTCTACCAACGCGTCCCGCTATTTGTATTAAGGAATAGGAGTCATAAATTGGATGATCACTGTGGTAAACAATGACTTGTAAATCTTTAACAGTAACACCTCTTTCTAAAACTGCAGTGGTCACTAAGTATCGATACTTTTTTACTCTGAATCTTTTAATACTTTCGTCACGATTCTCTGAGTGTGAATTAATGTAATATCCATTAGGAAAAAACACCCTTAAAAATTTATACACTTTTACCGATAAATCAATTGTCGGAACAAAGATAAAAATCTGCTTAAAACTTTTCAATATTCTTGATACTTCTTTAACTAGTTTGTAGTTTAAATATAATTCATTGCCTTTTATGACTGTCGGGACAGGTAAGGGCTTACCATGGAATCTCGAGAAAAGTTGTAGAACCGCTCTTCCGGGTTTTGAAAAATAGTCCAATATCTCTTTATTAGGAGTGGCGGTCATTAGAACGTAATTCTTCTTAATGCTGCGTTTGAAAAAGACTTCTAAAATCTCGCTCCCTTTAAATGGAAAGGCATCTATTTCATCAACAATCAATAAATCAAAATAATGATCATATCTAAATAGCTGATGGGTCGTTAATAAAACCATATCGCCTTCTAAATACTTTGTATTTCCACCATAAACCGCTGTTAAATCATTATC
>JAGCCQ010000054.1 GCA_017651565.1 Bacilli bacterium
CCTTTCTAGCGGTTTTCTTTGGATTAACTTTTTCACTTCTGAAATAGCTAATATCCTTTTGAGCGCCTGGACCTTCAAAACCTACTTCAAATCCGTTTTGATCCGCAGCAATTGCTTGGAAAACCATTCTTCCGAATTCAGAAACGCGTTTGAACCATTTACCTTTAGAGTTAAAAACCGCGACAAATCTTCTATTATCGGCGAAAACACCAAAGGTTCTAACAATTCTTGGATCTTTTAAGGAATTGATTTCTTCAATGCCTTCTTTAAGCAAGGCAATCTTTTCTTCAATTGGGACATCTTCATAGCTTCTAGTAACTGGGTTACGGTTTTTAGCTTTGATCATGTCTAACTTAGTAACTGTTAAGACCCTCTTATCGTGGAATGATTTAGACAAGGAATTGGCTAATGCAAGTAAACCTTTCTTACTTAAATCATTAGTATATCCATACACGCATTGGTTATTTTTGAGCAAACGTAAACCAACACCACATAAAGAGTTAGAGCTAGTTGTTTCTACTTTGCCGTTTTCTAATGACACTGAATGAGAACTACTATCTTCATAAAAGATTTCAGAATAATCAGCGCCTGTTTCTAAAGCGGCGTTTAGAACTTCGATAGTTAATTTTTTACTAATCATATATTTCCTCCTTTGTTATTAATTTTTCATGTTGGACAAATATTACCATAATTCCACGAATTATGTTATTGAAACAGCCTAGAAAGTTAAAATTCCAACTAGAGTTTACTGACAAAAAACGACACATTTTACTAATATATTTATTAAGGATTTAAATAAGGGTATTGATTGGTCAAATAACCATGGTATAATAGAAGGGTTGGGCCTCATTGAAGGATAAACAACATAATGGTGTAAATAACTTCAGCGGAAAGTTAGTTTTAACTTTCCCTTTTGCGTTATATCATTAATTATACGTGTACGATATTAAAGATATATAAAAATAGTAGATAAAATCACGCTTTTTTGCCATTTTTGGCTATTTTTGGTTTTTTCTGAAAATAATGATCAGAAGTAGTGATCACCATCCTTACTAATACACTCATCAAAAATAAAAATGTAAAAAATGTAGTGTATTTTTTCTTCGTTCTTATATTTGTAAAAATATAATCAAAACAATATCCGAAAAAGCACAAAAAAAGAGTGTTGACTTACCCGTGATATATGCGTAACATAGACGTAATTTTATTCACGCATTTATTAACAGGTTATGTAAACGACAGAGATTAAAAAACAAAAAAGAAAAGAGGCCATATGAACAAGAAATTATGGGGGTACATCTTAAAAAGAGTGCTGTTAGGTGTTCTAACATATCTTCTTGTTGTGACTGTTACTTTCTGGGTTATGCAGATGGTTCCAGGTGGCCCATGGACCAGAGAAAAAGCTTTAAGCCAAGCAGTTATTGATGAGCTTAATAAGCGCTACGGTCTTGATCAACCTTTGTTCTTCCAATACGTGAGATATTTAGAGAGAGCCTTACGTTTCGACTTTGGCGTTTCCTATTACTATAAAGGTAGAGAAGTTGCTACCATCATCTTCGACGGATTTAGAGTTTCTTTAGGCGTTGGCGCTTGCGCTGCTGTTTTAGCTTTAATCGTTGGTTTAGTTTTAGGTACATACGCTGCTACCCATCAAAACAAGTTCTTTGATAGGGCAATCATGGTATTAACTACCGCGAGTGTGGCGGTACCAAGTTTCGTTATTTCTTTAGTTCTTTTATATATTTTCGCCGTTAATTTAAGTCTTTTACCAACCAGTCCAGTTGGCATTGACGGTATTGGACCGTATATCTTACCAGTTATCGCGGC
>JAGCCQ010000055.1 GCA_017651565.1 Bacilli bacterium
CAGTTGACGGACCGCATTTCCATTATAATGGAGGTCTTATTTTTTGCGCAAAACTATAAGTCTCACTGGACTCCCCGATTATCGGGGAGTTTTGACATCCGGCCTACTAACGCTAAACGGCTCGGATAAATATAAGAAAAAGCCTTGATGCTTTCTTCAAGGCTAGTCTCTTAATTAATATTTAAATATTAGAAATATAACTTATGAGCATACGCTACTGGTTCTTCTGTAACATCGATTTCTAGAGACTTTAAAGTCTTTAAGTCTGTAGTAGAAAGGATACACGAAGAATGAGCCTGACAATGCTTTAATTTAGGCAATTGATCAAGTGCTTTCTTAGCGTTTTCATTAGTAACTGCTTCAATAGCTAACGCAATTAAAATTTCTTCTGCTCTAATTCTTGGATTGTGCTTCTCTAATGGACCTGTTTTAAGTTCGCAGATAGGATTTAAGATTTCAGGAGAGATAAGTAATACTTTCTTATCAATACCTGCTAAATATTTTAAACAGTTCAGTAATGTTGCGGCAGCAGCGCCTAATAAAGGCGTTCTTTTTCCTGCAATAATAGTTCTATCTGGCAATTCGATTGCCATTGCAGGTTGACCTGTTTTAGCAGCTTTAGCCATACACTTAGCAACACAGAATCTATCATTCTCTTTAAGACCCTGTAATTCCATTAAATGATCAATCTTTTCATCTATCTTAGTAGTAATCTTGCCTAAGAAAGCATTCTTTTGAGCATCATAGTGTCTTCTTAAAATTTCTTGGTTAGAAGCAACAATAACACCTACCTCATCCTTAATAGCAAAGCCAACCATATTAACACCCATATCAGTTGGGGAATTATATGGAGACTTACCATAAATCTTTTCGAATATAGTTTTTAAAATAGGGAAACTTTCAACATCACGGTTATAGTTAGTAGCGACCACGCCGTACGTTTGCAAATGGAATGGGTCAATCATATTAACGTCATCTAAATCCGCAGTTGCGGCTTCATATGCTAAATTGACTGGATGCATAAGTGGAAGATTCCATACGGGGAAAGTTTCATATTTTGCGTATCCACTACATAATCCTTTTTTAAAGTCATGATAAAGTTGAGATAAACAAACTGCCATCTTACCACTACCTGGTCCAGGTGCGGTCACGACCACTAATGGGCGTGTGGTTTCCACATAGTCATTATGCGAGAAACCTTGAGGCCCAAATACATTCTGTGTATTTTGTGGGTATCCTTCAATCGCATAATGCTTGTATGTTTCAAATCCTGCTTTGGTTAGTTTTCTCATGAAAGTATTAACTGCGCTATTAGATTCATAGAAAGAGAAAACTACTCCTCCTACATAAAGTCCACAATCAGTATAAGCGTCAATTAATCTTTCTACTTCTGAAGTATAAGTAATTCCAGAGTCCGCTCTTACTTTATTCGCGATAATATCTCTACTATTAATCGCGAAAACGATCTCTGCCTTATCCTTCATAGTAAGCAACACTTTTAGCTTACTATCAGGTTCAAAACCAGGAAGAACTCTAGAAGCATGGAAGTCATCAAAAAGCTTTCCACCAAATTCCAAATATAACTTACCTCCAAAAGAAGCAATACGTTTGGTAATATTCTCGGTTTGAATCTTAATATATAAATCGTTATCGAATGCTTTAGTCCTATTCTTAGTCGTTGGCATAATTGTCAAAATAACCTTGTACTAAAATAACTGGAGTTCCTTTATCTCCTGAACCACTAGTTAAGTCGCATAAAGAACCTAATAAGTCTGTAATTTGTCTTGGAGTAGTACCTTGGCTAGCCATGTTACCAACTAAGTTACTGCCTTTAGCTTGAATAGATTTTTTAGCAGCATTAACTAAATCTTCACCTTTAAGATCTTTGAAATCATTATCTGCTAAATATTTAAGTTTAAGTTCATTAGGAGTACCTACCAAACCTGCAGTATGGAAAGGAGAAACAACAGGATCTGCTAATTCCCAAATCTTACCTTGAGGATCTTTGAAAGCACCATCGCCATATACCATGACTTCGATATTCTTTCCTGTTCTTTCTTTCATTTCTCTTTGAACTTCTTCAACTAACCCTTGAGCGTCTCTTGGGAATAATTTAACAATTTCATCAGTAGACTTATTACTACCTAATAAGCCGTACTTAGAGTTATAGCCACTGCCGTTAATTGGAGCAGTCATAATATCATCAAGACCTAAAACTACTTCAGCACCTTTAGCTTTGAGTAATCTCTTAGAATAACTTCTTGTATGAATATCAGCAGTAATAACTACTTTTGTATATTTTAAAATTGCGTCAGCGTGATTAGCGAAGATAACTTCAACATCACAACCAACTGATTTAACTAAATCTACATAAAAATCAATATAATCTACACCAGTAAATTCATGAACTCTATGTCCGAAAATTTCTCTATATTTTTCAAGTGATAAAACATCAGAATATGGATTAACTCCACTTTCATAGATTTGATCATCAGTAAGTAAAGCGTTACCAACTTCATCTCTAGGATATGAAAGTTGAAGAACAATCTTCTTACATCCTTTAGCGATACCCTTTAAAAGAATTGAGAATCTATTTCTAGAGAGAATAGGGAAAACTACACCAACTACATTTCCACCAGTTTTAGTTTTAACATCATCTGCGATATCTTTTGTTGTGCAGTAATTGCCTTGAGTTCTAGCAACGATAGATTCTGTAATTGCGATAACATCTTTATCGTGGAATTCAAAACCTTCAGACTTACTAGCTTTAATAACTGAATCAACAACGTTATAAACTAAATCATCACCAGTTTTAAGGATTGGTAATCTAATTCCTCTTGATGTAACACCTACGTATCTCATTTTATTTTCCTACCTTCTCGCAAATATTTCTTGCGACATAAACGCCTGACGCACCAGCTTGAGCTAATCCTCTAGTTAAACCAGCACCATCTCCTCCGACGTATAAATTTTTGATAGCTTTCACTTCTAATTTGTTATCAATCTCTGGGTGAGCACTATAATATTTAGCCTCAATACCATATAGAAGTGTGTGTTCTGTGGCAATACCAGGAGTGATATAGTCTAAGACTTTTATCATCTCAATGATTGATTGAAGTGTTTTTTGAGGCATACATAACGCTAAGTCACCAGGGACTGCTTCTTTTAATGTAGGTCTCACAAAACCTTCTTTAATACGTTTTTCTGTACTTCTTCTTCCTTTAAGTAAATCACCAAAACGTTGAACAAGTACTGATCCACAAGCCAATTGGTTAGCTAAAGAAGAAACTTTTAAAGCGTATTCGTTTGGCTTTCTAAATGGTTCTTCAAAATGATGAGTAACTAATAAAGCAAAGTTAGTATTATTGCTGCTTAGTTTTGGATCATTGTATGAGTGACCATTTACGTTAACAACACCTTCATAGTTTTCCATAACGACATGTCCACCAGGGTTAGAGCAGAATGTTCTAACAACACTACCTGAACTTGTCTTATATAAGAATTTACCTTCATAAAGGTTATTGTTAATCTCTTCCATGATTAGATTAGGGCATTCAACACGAACACCTATATCTACACAGTTTTGCTTCATCTCTACTTTATGTTTTTCAAAAATACTAGTGAGCCATTCACTACCTTCTCTACCTACACCAAGCAAAACATAATCAGCTTCAATAACACTATCATCAGGCATAATAACACCCTTAACTGTGTTATCTTCAATAACTATATCTTTAACTGCAGTACCAAATCTCATCTCAACTCTTTTAGCTAAATCATTACTGATTCTAGTTAAAATCTTTAAGTTTTCTTCAGTACCTAAATGTCTAACTCTACTTCTAAGTAATTTAAGACCGACTGACATTGCTTTTCTTTCAATCTCATGTACTTTTTCTGTATTAGGGTCTGTAATAACTTCTGTCGCACCATATTTAAGGTTGATGCTATCAACGTACTTAATTAAGTCTAATAAGTCGTCTCTTTCCATATAGTCAGTTAACCAACCACCAAATGCAGTTGTGATATTAAACTTACCATCAGAATAAGCACCAGCACCACCAAACCCATTAGTGATACTACATGCAGGATAACATTCATTATGACCTTTAATGCTATTAGGGCATTTATCTAATTTATGTTCTAAAACTGGACATCTTCTTCTTTCAATAGGGTTACCCTTATCAATAAGTAAGACTTTAAGTTTAGGATTCTTTTCAGTTAATTCATACGCAGCAAAATATCCACAAGGACCTGCGCCAACAATGACTACATCATATTTCATAATTATTTTTCTACCCTCCTATACATGCTTTCTTTCCATCTAATTTCCCACACTTCGTCATATAACTTTTTAATTTCTTCAGTAGGTTCTTCGAAGTTTTCAATTAACACTTTCATGACATCATTAGGAACCTTAGTGTCATCTATTCTTTCATTATTAAGTTTGATCGCTCTTTCTGTTTCACCAGGAAAAGTGACCATTATGTATTTATCAAACTCCGGATTTTCAGTTACGTATTTTTCTCTAAGATAATTTCTATCGTTTAAAGCATCAAGAATAACTGTACAATCCTCGTCTTTACCATATTCATGTATACGTTTGGAGAATAATTCCCAAACTTCTTTTTGTTTACTTCTATCTGTATAACATCCAGTGAGTTCGTATCTAATTTCATCACTAGAGACAATAAAGACATTCTCGTGCTCTTTTTTGTAGAGACGAGACCATGTAGACTTTCCACTAGCAGGGATTGCAGTACATAGAATTAGGGTCTTCATCTTGTCACCACGTTGTATATTTTATATTCCCTAAATAATGATGTCTATATTTTTATAAGAAAATATCTAACATAAGAAAAGCATCAATATTGAGGTAGCAAGATTGACTTAAAATAGTAAAGAAAAACGCATCTTATTTCTTCTAAATATGCTTTACAACAAAAAATAAGTAATATTAAGTGCAATTAGAAACAAAATTGTTTAATAATATTAACTATGATTTATTTCGATAACGCCGCTACTGCTAAAGCTTATAAAGAAGTACTAGATACATTCGTTAATGTTGAAGAGAATTTACTAGGTAATGCAAATGGAGCTAATATAGCTAGTCAAAAAGTTAACGCATTTGTTAACGAACTTCATAACAATATATACAAAAATTTAAAACTTAATCCTGATGAATATGACATCATCTATACTTCTAGTGGTACAGAAAGTAATAATTTAGCGATTAAAGGATATGCTTTATCTCATTCTGGATTTGGTAAACACATACTTGTTTCCCCATTAGAACATAGTTCTATAAACGCTACTTTAGGATACTTAAAAGATAATAATTACGATATTGAATTCATTCCTTTAGATAATAATGGTCATATCGATCTTAACGAACTAGATTCATTAATTAGAAAAGACACAATAATGGTCATCGTTAGCTTAGTAGAGCCAGAAACTGGAATTGTACAAGACTATAAAGCAATAAGTGAATTATGTAAAAACAAAAAAGTTACATTATTCATGGACATAGTCCAAGGCTTTTCTAAGATGGATATTGAATTAGATAAGATAGATATGTTTTCTATTTCTCCTCATAAATTTGGAGGAATTATTGGAACAGGTTTACTTGTAAAAAGAAAAGAAATCATCATCACTCCTTTAATCCACGGAGGAAAATCTTTATCTATTTATAGAAGTGGCTCTATTCCTACTTCTTTAATCGCCACTATTGATAAGGCGATTGAAATATCTATTAGCAATCAAGAAGAACATTATCAATACGTTAAAAAACTACATGATAATTTTTTAGATAATTTAAAAGAAATTAATGAAGTTCAAATAAATAGTAAAGACGACTTCCCTTATATAGTAAATATCTCCGTTAAAGGATATAGAGGAAATGAACTAGTTAAATATTTTAGTGATAAAGATATCTCTATATCACAAAAATCTGCTTGTTCAGTTCCTAATACTCCTTCTAAAGTCATTATGGCGGTATATAAAGATAAAGTAAGAGCCACTAGCTCAATTAGAATCTCTTTATCTTATATGAACACTATTGAGGAAATTGATATATTTTTAAATGTTTTAAAGGAATTAATAAACAGATGAAAGAAGAAATTGATATATACGAAAGATCTATAACCACTACATTTAGAGCTACATTATGGTCTAAATTTTTAAAAGCTATTCACGAATATCAACTCATCAAAGAAGGAGACGTTATTTGTGTTTGTATTTCTGGTGGAAAAGATAGCATGCTATTAGCAAAGCTTTTCATGTGTTTAAAGAAATTCATGACAATAAACTTTGAAGTTAAATATTTAGTCATGAATCCTGGATATAACGAAATCAACTTGCAAACAATCAAAAACAATTTAAATAAGTTAAATATTCCTGCAGAAATACACGAGACAAATATATTCGAAATTGCGAATAGTCAGACTAAAAGTCCATGCTTTTTGTGCGCTAAGATGAGAAGAGGGGCTTTATATAATCTCTCAAAAAACATGGGTTGTAATAAAATCGCTCTAGGTCACCACTATGACGACGTTATTGAAACAACATTAATGAATCTTTTATCAAGTGGTTCATTCCAAACAATGCTTCCAAAATTAAAGTCTACTAATTTCCATGGAATGGAATTAATTAGACCAATGTATTTTATAAGAGAAAAAGATATCATTCGTTTTAGAAAGACACATGAATTAAATTTTATTCAATGTGCATGTAGATTCACTGAAAACTGCGCAATATGTGATAACGGAGGCGGAGGAAGTAGAAGACAAGAAATTAAAGAATTAATTAAGTCTTTAAAGAAAAGCATTCCTCAAGTCGAAAAGAACTTATTTACCGCCCCTAACAATGTCACACTTGATATGATTCTAGGATATAAGAAAGGCGGAAAATACTATTCTTATCTAGATCAATACGACACAAAAGAATAAAAAGAATTAATAGGCCACACTGTGGCTTTTTATATTTAGATGCATTTATTTGTTTATTGTCTATAGGAAGAGTGTATTTAAACAGAATATCACTCTTATCAGCACTTAATATAATACCAATTAGAGGATTATCTCTCGGTTCCATTAATTCTCTAGTTTAGTATCTGAGTAATAGGGGAAATAATAAAAAGGCAGTGTTAATAATTTTTTATCTTCATTATAGCCATATTGGTTAGAAGATACTTTTATTGCCAATTTACACCTTTTTGCAAGATAATTGTGTTACCAATTTACACCTTTTTACAAGAAGAGAAAACGCAAGTATAAAGTAAAGAAGTCTTCATCTTGCCACCACGTTAAATGTTTTATATTCATGAATATATCATGTCTATATTTTATTAAGAAAATATCTAATATAAGAAAAAGTATGCTAAACACTAGCAAGATTGACTTATATTTAAAGGAAAAATTAGTGCTTTTATGCGCACAATTCAGTGATTTTTACTTATTTATCAAAGAGTACATTTAAAAAGCAAGAACAGTAAGAAGGTAAGACAAAAACAGAATCAAATTTAAATTTATTACTATTAAGCAACAAAACGCCTGGCTTAAATGTACCATCTGACTTCAAAGATATATTTTTATTTGATTCCACACTGAGCCTTTTATTCTTAATTTCTACAATATAAATGCTCGTGTTATTCACAATTAAAGCATCACTTACAAAATAACGTGTGGATCTTTCTAAAGCAAAATTAAGCTGCTTATTATTCTTTCTTTGATTAAAGAAAAAATCAGTTAAAACTACTTGATAATCCACATCTATTTCATCCAAATAATTTGTCCTATTAAAACCACAAATAGCGTGATAAAAACATTGATGAGAGAAAAGTACTTTTTTCGCATTAGATAGATTGCTTTGATTTTGCACATCTAAGGCAGTAGCAATATTTATAACATGTTCTTCTTCAATAAATGACAATAATTGTTTCATCTTATAAGTAGAAATGCCATCTATACAATTGTATTTACCGCTAGTAATTAGCGATGCAAAATTATCTCTTATTTTTAATAGAAGTAATTTATCTTCATCATTCAAAAGACTTAGAGCATGTTCAAATTGTTTCGCAAATATTTTTTTGTTTTCTTCAATACAATAATCTATATCACCTTCATTATTAAATAAAGAAAGCGCAGAAGGATAACCGCCAACTAAATTGTATAATTTAAAAAGCGAATAAATTTTATTAGACAAATACTCACTAAGAGGCTGTTTGTAATTAATCGATCCTTTTAAATATTCCCCAAGAGTGTTTTGGCCGATTTCAACCAAAAAATCATAAAAATTTAATGGCTGCATATGAAAAACATTTTCTTCTGATGGTATAAGTAAGGTTTTATAGTGCAAAGGGCCTAAACCTCCACAAGAAATTGCCAAAATATTAATTTTTGGATGACTAACTAAAGTTTTAAAAAATTGTCTTAATTTTGGGCAATATTCAATGCCATCAAAAACTAGCAAAACCACTGGTTTAAATGTTGATTTATTAAGTTCAAGGCAAAGAGCTGTGTAAAAATCGTTTGCATTGTTAGAAGAATTATCAAGAATTCTTTCCAATAAGTCTTTATTCTCTTTCACATCTACATAGATATGATTCAAGCCTTCATATTGCAAAAAATGCTCAATAAAATATGTTTTACCAACTTGGCTTGGACCATCAATTACAAAAACTGAATCTCTTTTTTCTTGTACCCATTCATGGAGGGTATTTTCCAAATCGCCGTAATACATAAGTTGCTACCCTATCAAAAAATCTAAAGCATAAAAAGGTATATAATGAGTACCTCTTTGAATTCTTCCCTTATCAAATTTATATGCATCACAAAGAAGATAACTTTGTTTTAATTTTTGAAATTTCTTTAAACCAACTTCTAAAGATTTATGCTTCTTGCAAGTTCCTGACTTTGCCTCAATGGCAACTGGACCTTCTACATTCCCGAAAACAAAATCTAATTCATAATTCTTTGTTTCGTTATTATCATCTTTGGCTTGAAAAGCTTTAAAAAAAGGCGGAATTCCTTTTTGAATTAATGTACTTGCAACATAATTTTCGTATAAATATCCATTATTGTCTCTATCTATGCCATCTATAAAGTCTTTATAGGCAGAAATTATCAAATTTTCGTTATCGTTTTCACAGAGATAATAAAATAAAATGCCAGTATCCAATAAGAACGGTTTAACAAGATATTCGTCAACTGAAGACGAGAGTTTTTTATTAATATCATTTAGATTTTTGCAAAGAACGATAACATTCATTGCTTCTAATTTTTCGTAAATGTTCTTTAAATTATTTATATCTTTAACCAAACCTATATTTCTTATAATATTTTTGTACTCAGAAAATAAATCTAAATCAAGTTTTGTTTGATATCGATTCAAATCCTGTTCATAAGTACTAACAATACTTGTTTTTTTCCTACAGTTTAATTTATAGAATAAGTCATCATCATTCTTGTGTTCTAAATAACATTTAATCACTTGTGGCATTCCGCCAATAGCAACATAAGTTCTAAATAATTTTAAGAGTTCTTGGTTAGCGGTTTTATCTTTCTCAGATTCGAAAATAGTTTTTTCCTTTTTAATCAAATCTAAGTCTTCACCAACAATATCTAAAAATTGGACAAAAGAAAAAGGATAAATAGAAAATAATTCATAGTTACCTGTAGCTTTTGTTCCATTAGTGTCATATATCCACAACGCCGAACCCGTACAAGCGAATCTACATTCTAATTCTCTATTTAGAAAACTAATAAGTTCTTTTAATTCACTGTGCTCTTGAATTTCATCAAAGATAACTAAAAAATTTCTATTAACAACACTTCTGTCAATATTAAATTTCGATAGCAAAAATTCATAAAAATTTTTTACCCTATCGGTTTTATCCATCAAGAATTTTACTTCTTTCTGGGTTAAATCATTAACTTGAATTACTTTATATTGCTTGAAATGTTTCTGCCCTAAAAACATTAAAGAATGGGTTTTCCCTACTCTTCTAACGCCCTTAATTAATGCAATAGTTTTTTCGGCAGTATTTAATGCCCACTTTTCTAAATCGTTATCAATTTTTCGTTTGTAATATTTCGATTCGTCAATTAAATTATTCATGCAAATATTTTATCAATCATTTCATTTTTTGCAAGTTAATTTGTATAATTTTTTTATTTTTTGCATATAATTTACAAGAATATTTTTATTTTTTGCAAGTTAATTTGTATAATAATTCAATTTTTGCAAGTTATAAACATTGTTTTTTTCAATTTCAATATAAAAATCAATTTTCTGTTCTCATTATTAAAGCGCAAAAGAAAAGCCACTAAACCGTGGTCAATCTCTATCTCTGCGAAATAATTAAATTTTCACAGTTTGTCTAATGAAAATGCGCCATCGCAAGCAGCATCTTAATCAATCTTTATTTACTAATACATTTCTTTAAGAATCATCTCCACTTAATTTTGTGGATCTTATCACACTTTAATTCATCATCAAAGCTTTTAACAATCTCATAATACCTATCGAATAGGGTTTCAATATAAATCCCAATATTCTCTTTAGTAACATTCGAAATATCTTCGTGGAAAGAAATCCAATTGCCTAATGAATCGCCAACTTTATTATTATTTCTATCTAAGTAGAATTTCTTTTTTTCGCTTCCTAAATATTCCTCGTAGTCTTTATTTGTTTGTGGAAAAGAATTCCTAATAAAATTAAGAACATACGAAGGAGGAGAGCTTTGATTTTGCTCCCACTTTCGTAACGTTGAAACAGGAATATGAAGCATATCCGCAAAATCTTTTTGTGATAAATTAGTTGAATCTCGTATTTCTCTTATATAGTACATATCTGTATCCAAACTGGTTACCTTTGATTATATTGTATCCAAACTGGTTACTATTTCAATTATTTTTAAAATAAGATGTTTTAACTCTGTTTTCATGTCGCAATTTTTGTATAACTTTTGCGACAATAATGCAGTTAGTATTCAGAGTTTTAACACTAATATTAGTTAAGTAAGGACGTCTTTAGTAAGGACGTCTTTAGTAACGATAAGCAACGCTATTAAAAGAAGCCTATAATGAGTCCAACTCAATTGTGAACTCACTGCGTTCACTTTTGGGAAAGTCAAATAAAACTGCTTCATAAACCATAAATTTCTTATAGAATAATTCTAATTTATTGCTTGAATTGAGTTGATATATTATTTACTCTTGCTTTAAGCAATCATTGTTAATAATAATCTCCATAATTTCGAATACCTTCTTTTCAATTTTTAAAATTCTTGCATATTCGAAAAGTTTATTTTGATTATTAGTTTTTCTCATATAAAACTTAATAGCTTTAATAAATGTTTCGCCATCATATTTATCTCTATATTTAATTAGATCACATATGGTTCTTTCTTGATCATACACTTTAACAATATGTCCAAGCTTATTTTCTATTTCAGTGATTCCAAGATTGTAAATACTATTATTAGAAATTTTACGAATAGAGAGATTATCTATTTTATTTCTTGAAGGGTTATATCCTTGAGGTGCAGTAACTTCAATATCAACAGGTATCTTATCCGTAAGATGATGTAAGTAAAGAGAAGTCATGCCTGAATAAATATATTTAGGATATCTTCTTTGAAGAACAAAATAGTTATCTATAAAATAGCTTTCATTTGAATAAAAGCCAGGTGCTACTTTTATAAGTTTATTTCTTCTAACATAATCAGAAAGAAACCATGATGGAATATTTGCATTATCTATATCTTCCCTAGTAATATATCCACCATTATTTATGAATATACTGTCAATCTTAGAATAATTTGTATTTTCTTTCATATGCACCTTATTTTATTCTTTTTAATGTGCTTTTGCAAGAATGAGAAATAACGCTAAACTAATATCAAATAAACTTAACAAATAATAAATTTAGTTACATTAAATACCCTCCTCTTATAAGTTTTTTATTCGCCGTATGAGGCGATAGGATTTATCCACATTTCTTATATAAATACGCATTAATGTCAATTGTGCACACAGTGTGCGCTTTTAACATCAGATGACATATGATGCGTATCTATGCAGTCACATTTTAAAAGTGAATTTTTCTAGAATTGTTTTTACAGTCTAATAGATACAAATTAATCAATGTTTTATATGGAATACCTGTTTCTACTGCCATTGATTTAAAACAATCTAAAACATCTTCATTTATATTAATGGTAATTTGCTTTTTTAATTGCTTAGCATATGGATTCTTAACTGCTTCTGCGAAATCGTATTCTTCTCTCATATTTCTTCCTTTATAGTATTTATACTAAATTTGTCACTCAATGCGTGACATTTTTTGAAACACAACATTATTTATTGTTTTCCTTTTCATTAAATAATCTTATTTGCTTATTCATTTCATTTTGTAAATCTTCTTCTCTAGGAAGATATAGCATATATTTAGAAGCGTATATTTGTTTATTATCTATAGGAAGAGTGTATTTAACTAAAGTATCACTCTTATCTGCACTTAATATAATGCCAATTGGAGGATTATCTCCTGGTTCCATTAGTTCTCTTGTGTAATAATTCACATACATCCGCATTTGTCCAATATCTTGATGAGTTAAATCACCACGTTTTAAATCAATAAGAACAAAACATTTCAGTTTGTAGTTATATAAAACTAAATCAACATAGAAATTGCGTCCATCCATATCGAACCTTCTTTGTCTCGCTACAAAGGCAAATCCACTACCGAGTTCAAGTAAGAATTCATTTAAATGTGTAATAAGAGCTTTTTCTAGATCACTTTCATAAAATGATGAATCAGGTTTCAGTCCCGCAAACTCTAATACATACGGATCTTTTATAATATCTTTAGGATCAAAGGATGGTTCTTTCTTAGCAGTGTCCTCAACAACATCATAATTTCCTTTACTAGCAATATAACGTTGATATGAGAAAGTGTGTATTTCTCTTTCAAGTTGACGGGTACTCCAATTACCTTCAATTGCTTCGTTTATGTAAAAATCTCTAGCTTTTTCATCATCTAGACTTAATATAAGTCTATAATGAGTCCAACTCAATTGGCCACGCACTGCGTGGCTTTTTGGAAACATCAAATAAAATTGCTTCATATACTTAATATTTGACAACGAAAATCCTTTACCAAAATCCTCAGTCATTCGAATAGATAATTCTTTTATTAAACCATCTCCATATTTAGCCCTAGATTCCCCTCCTTGCTTTTCAACAATCATCTTTCCTATCTGCCAATAAGCTTGAACCATCTCGCTTTGTATATTGCGGTAGATTCTTTTTCTAGACTCTTCTAATACTTCTTTAATGCTTTTATAGAATTTGTCATCTAGATACATATACTCTTTTGGGTTATTCATGTTTTTACCTCCTTATGAATACGTGAAGAAAATATATTTATTCGCCATTCGAGGCGAAATAAGAAAAAAGATTAAACGCTCAGTCTAATCCCATAACCCAAAACTTATCCAAACAATAACGTAATTAAAATACGTTAATCATAATCCTTACTAAGATATTCTCATTTAAAGAAGTAATAATCAATGATTAAGTTAATAAAAGAGGATTTCGCCATGCGAGGCGATATATTTAATAAAAATAATTTTAAATAAAAAACCAACGCACATAGAAGAACTACTTATGGCTGCTATATTCCTATCCTGACCAGGTTCATAGCCTTCTATCGCGATGGCTTAATTAGTATAGACTAAAATGAATAATG
>JAGCCQ010000006.1 GCA_017651565.1 Bacilli bacterium
ATAGAATCTTAAATGCTCTTCTGCTGTATGACCTGGAGAGAGTAAGTTTACTCCGTCATCAGTGACGATTGACCAGTTATTATGTTTACCTGAACCATTAACTCTAGCGAATGGCTTTTCATTTAATAAACATACAAGGTTATGCTTTTGAGCTACCTTTTTCATAATTTCCATTGTTAATTGGTTATGGTCAGTAGCGATATTACAGCTCTCATAAATAGGAGCTAATTCGTGTTGTGCGGGTGCAACTTCGTTATGTTCTGTTTTTGCAGGTACACCAAGTTTCCATAAAGTTTCATTGAGTTCTTCCATGAAAGCTTGGACTCTTGGTTTGATGATGCCAAAGTAGTGGTCATCTAATTGTTGACCTTTAGGTGCTGGAGCACCGAATAAAGTTCTACCGCATAACATTAAGTCTTTTCTCTTTTTGAAGACTTCTTTATCGATTAAGAAGTATTCTTGTTCAGGACCTACCATTGGAGCAACTCTTTTAGCGTTGATACCTAAGACTTTAAGTACTCTAAGAGTTTCTCTATTTAATGCTGATATTGATTTTAATAAAGGAGTTTTCTTGTCTAATGCTTCTCCAGTGAAGGAGCAGAAAGCAGTAGGGATAAATAATGTATTACCTTTAACAAAAGCGAAGGAAGTTGGATCCCAAGCTGTATAGCCTCTTGCTTCAAATGTTGATCTTAAACCACCAGAAGGGAAGCTAGATGCATCAGGTTCACCTTTGATTAATTCTTTACCTGAGAATTCTACGATAGCGGATTCATCACCTTCTCTATTAATAAAGCCATCGTGCTTTTCTGCTGTAATTCCTGTTAAAGGTTGAAACCAGTGAGTGAAGTGAGTAGCACCTTTTGAGATAGCCCAATCTTTCATAGCCTTAGCTACTATATCAGCGATATCGCTATCAAGTTCTTTTCTATCGTCTATTGTCTTTTCGAGTCTTTTATAAACATCGTCAGAAAGCATTGCTTTCATAACTTTCTTATTAAAGACGTCTGATCCAAATAATTCTTCAATGTCTTTCATCATAAGTAAATTCCCTCCGAATGATTTTAAGCACTAGAAATACTATACCAAATTATCGTACGAGTTTGTTAAAACAAAATCAAATATGTTTAAGATTATGAAAACTATATGAATTTTATATGATAAGCGTTTTATTATATGAGAATAATTATCCTACATTTTTGCTTAACTAAAATTATTTATCAATTTATAAAAAAATAGGATAATAGGAAATGGGGGCACAATAATGAATAACGATAACGAGATAAAAACTAATAACGAACCTACTTGGGTTACCGATATTAGAAATCAATATAAAAGTATAAAAAAGAGTTTTAAAATCTCTGCTTTAGTTTGTTTAGTAATCTGTATTGCTTTTGTGTTTTTAGCTATATTTATTGAAAATTTAAAATTAATTTACATTTTAGGAGCATCTTTATTCGGGCTCTTATCACTTTTCTTTCTTATGGGTTCATGGGGAAGTGAATCAGAAGTTACTTGCGTAGAAGTTATTGATGGATACTATGTTGTTGGAAATGGCGGGGGTTCTGTGTGGTCCTTGATAATTGACGGGATTGCTCAAGATAGTTCGGTACCATCAAGACATTATTTCGGTGCACCAAATGATGTTGTTTTAAAAGGAACTTTACCTAATGGTCAAAGAATAAGAGCTATTTTTGGACCGAGTATTAAAAACTTTATGAAGGTCGAAAAAGTCACTGACGAAGATAAATAATAATTATGCAGTTGCGAATTCATGCAGCTGCATTTTTTATCTCGGTTTAAGTTTTATTTAAGGTTCGTCATCTAAGATGAAAGTGCCAAAAGAGATTTTTTAATAAAATCCTTTCATCTTTTGGTAACCAGACCCAAACCATTACTCCTTAAAATTCTAATGGTGTAAGTGGTAAAAAAGGAGACGTTGAAGCTATTCCTTGATAATAGAATAAACGTCCAATCATTTAATTCCCTTCTCATAAATGGTATGTCCCCCCAAATTAGACCATTTAGAGGATTAAAGTCATTCTGTTCCTTGCTTCAATGTCTCCTGCTACTTTAAACAAAAATAATAAATAACAATTGCCAACAATTTACTTTAAACAATAGTGAGTTGTCAGGGTGGTGAAATAAGGAATACATCATTCTGGAGGTAATAACACTCCTTACTTAGCAAAGCTAAAAGGAGTGTTTTTAATTTGTTAAACAAATTAATTTATCTTTATGTTTTATTTAAGGTTCAAATTTTATGATATGGGTGTCCAAAAAGAAGTGGGTATAGAAACACTTCTAGTTAATCCTAATGGATTGATGAGGCAGAAAGGAGGCAAAAGATGGAACATACAATTCTTAGCAATAATCAATTAACAGTTTGCAATAAGTCCCCTGAAATATGTCAGCCTTCTGACCAAGCTCGCCTTACGATGGTCATGCAAAGACGCGAACTAAAGTACATTCTTACTAAATCTCAACTTGCCTATTTAAAGATAGTTTTAAAAAGTTTTATGGAAGTTGATCAGTATGGACAAACATCTATTGCCTCCTTGTATTTTGATACACCTGATTATCGTCTAGTCCGTACTTCCTTAGAAAGACCAGAATATAAAGAAAAAATAAGACTTAGATCTTATGGGCTGGCGAGCAAAGATTCAACTGTCTATCTTGAACTTAAAAGAAAAGTAACTGGTTTAGTCTATAAAAGACGTATCTCTATAAAAGAAGAGAAATTTGATTATTTGAACGATTGTGTATTCTCAGAAGGAAATAATCAAATTTCTCGCGAGATAAGCTATTTCTGCAGTTACTATCAAAACCTATCTCCAGCGTTTCTAATTGTTTATGATCGCACAGCATATTTTGATAGAAATAGCGACTTACGATTAACTATCGATGAAAGCCCTCGTTATAGAGTAGACAATTTAAATCTCTACACTTCTTTAGAAGGAGAAAAACTACTTGATAATGGTGGTGCAATTCTAGAAATTAAAGTTCAGCAATCAATACCTTTGTGGCTAGCAAGAATTCTTTCTGAAGGGAAGATTTATCAAAGTAGTTTCTCTAAAGTAGGAGAAGCTTACAAGAAAGAAATGCACAAAGCATTAGAAAGGAAAAACTAATATGTCATCTTTATTCTCTTTATTACCTAGTGTAGATAAGATTTATGTTTCTTTAATGATTGTAGGAATTACATTTATTATTAGCTTTTTATTTTCATTTCTAATTTCTTTAAAGATGAAAGGCACGAAGAGTTTTTTTGTTACCTCTGTAATTATGCCAGTCATCGTTTCAGCAGTTATCTCGATGGTATCAATCTTTTTAGATAATACATCAACTGGCGCGGTAAGAATTGCAACAATCGCAGTAGCATTAGGCCTTGTTAGATTTAGAAGCGTTAACGCAAGAGCAGAAGAATTATTAGTTCTTTTCGCAGGTATTGCGATTGGTTTAATTTCTGGATTAGGGTATGTAGTATTTGCACTTATCTTTGCGGTTATAGTTGCAGCATTATATTTGGGGTTAACTCATTTCAAAGTGTTTGATAATAAGAGATTTAATAACGAAAAGATGTTAAAAATCACTATTCCTGAAGCACTTGAATATAGTGATGTATTTAATGACACATTCGTTCGTTATTTGAAACATTCAGAACTTATTGAAGTTAAAACAACAGCAATGGGTTCCTTATTTAAACTTTCCTACCATATTGAATTAAAAGTTAGGGAAGAAGAAAAACAATTTATCGATGAATTAAGAACCAAAAATGGAAACTTAGAAATCTCAATTGTTCCATATGTTGGCGAAGATAAGTCTCTATAGTAGGAGGTAATAAATATGAAAAAGAAATTATTACTTTTAGGAGCCATGTTCGTTTTAGCGCTAACTGGCTGCAAAAATGATGAAGAAAATAGACCAGAAGGTGGCCCCGGAGGAAACAATCCTCCGTTTGGAGAAAATGTTCAACAGAGTGATGGCAAAGTAAAAGGCATTTCTTTAAACTATGAGACTGCTTCTCTTAAAATGGGAAAAACTCTTACACTTGTCGCGAGTATTGATCCATATGATGCAGCTAATAAAGAAGTAAGTTGGGAATCAAATAATACTGGTGTAGCAACTGTTTCTTCTAACGGCACAATTACTAGTGTAGCTCCTGGTGTAGCAACTATTAAAGTTACAACTAGTGAAGGTGGGTATAGTGCTTCTTGTGTAGTTACAGTTGTCGAAGATACTAACGAAGACACCTATGTTCCTGATACATCAAACAGTGAAATTTATTTTATTACTAACGACACTTTAAGTAATGGAGAATATGACGAGAGCAAACAAGAATATACTTTCGCGATTAACAATAATTATAAGCAAGTCTATGTAAACGCTCCTGATAAAACCATTATCTTAGAACTTAATGGAATCACTATTGAAAATAATGAGAATTCTCCTATTTACGTAGCAAGTTGTGACTCAATTGAAATCTCAGCAAAGAAAAACACAACTAATATTATTAAGGATTTAAGAGGAACTTACACTGAAGATATAAATGGCCAAGGAAAAGGTGCAATCTATGTTGCAGATGGTAATCTTAAACTCAAAGGTACTGGTACTTTAGATATCACAGCTAATTACTACAACGGTATTCACGCAAAAGACGATGTTAAAGTACAAAAGCAGACTTTAAATATTACTGCTGTACACCACGGCATTAAGGGTAATGATAGTGTTACGATCGTTTCTGGCACAGTAAACATTACTTGTGGCGGAGATGGATTGCATACTGAAAATAGTGACATCTCTGATAAAGGCAATCAAAGAGGCAACGTCACAATTAGTGGTGGTAATGTAACTATTAATTCTTGGGGAGACGCTGTTGCTGCTAGCTATAACGCTATCGTTGAAGAAGCTGATGAAACAGTTCCAACTAGTTTTGTAGTGAAAACAAATAAGTACTCATCTTATAGTGGAACAACAGTGGAAACTAGTGAATCTTATTTCTATTTAAAAATGAATTCATCTGCTTATAACAATGGCGGATATACATATGCTGCATACATTAATAACAATTGGTATAAAGCTACTTATAAAGGCACTCAATCCTCTGGCGGAATGGGCGGCTCTGGAGGTGGAGGAAGACCTGGTGGAGGTGGATCTTCCACATATTATATCTATCAAATCGAAAAGCCATCCTCAGCACAAAGTTTCACTCTTTATAGATTTTCGGGAAATAATGTCACTGAATTTTCAACAAGTACATATAACGCTGTTAGTGATTTAAAAGCATTTAATAGTGCATATGATATGGTCCAAATTTCAGTAAGCAATAAGACAATCAATTTCTCCAGTTGGTCTAATTATGCTTCTGGAAATAGTAATGGAGCAGATGTATCTGCAAAAGGATTGAAAGCAGAAAACGAAGTATACGTTACTGGTGGAACAGTTGATATCAAAGCATATGATGATGCAATCCATGCTAACAATGATGCTTCTTTAGAAAATGGAACTACCCCATTAGGCAACATTAATATCTCTGGTGGTAACTTAACTCTTGCTGCTAGTGATGATGCAATCCACGCTGACTATACATTAAATATCACAGGTGGAAGAACTGAAGTCACTACTGCATATGAAGGACTTGAAGCTAACTTAATTAAAGTAAGTGGAGGAGAAACATATGTATATGCTACCGATGATGGAGTTAACGCAACTAGTGGTAAATCTTCTCCAAGCGTAACTGTAAGCGGTGGCTTATTAGACGTATGTGTTCCTACTAGTGGAGATACTGATGGTATTGATAGTAATGGTACATTTGTTCAAACTGGTGGAACAGTTATCGTTAAAGGACCAGGCAACGCAAGTGGAACTGGTTCTCCAGCAGCGGCTTTAGACACTGATGGAGCGATTTCTTTGAGTGGTGGTTCTCTTATCGTCTTTGGTGGTATCGAAAGAACACCATCAAGTTCACTAACTAAAACATTATGTTCTAGTAGTTCGGTAAGTGCAGGTAGCCACACAATTAGCTTTACAAGTAATAACACAAGTTACACAACTACACTAAAATACGCTACTAATGGATGTGTTGTTTATAGCAGTTTAGGAAGTGCTACACTCAAATAAAGGTTATTTATAAAGATAATTAATATAAAATAAATACATGAAACTATTATTAGTAGAAGATTCAGTTCAATTAAATAAAGCTCTTTCGACTGTTTTGAAAAGAAACTCTTTCGTTGTGGATTCTGCATTCGATGGAGAAGAAGCTTTAATATTATTAAAAGATTATCAATACGACATAATTATCTTAGATATTATGCTTCCTAAAATTGATGGAATCGAAGTACTTAAGAAAGCTAGAGCATCAGGTATACAAACACCTATCATTATGCTCACAGCTAAGAGTACAACAGACGACAAGATCTTAGGATTAGATGCTGGAGCAGACGACTATTTATCTAAGCCATTTGTGGTGGAAGAGTTGCTCGCTAGAATACGAGCATTAACTCGCCGTAAACCAGTATACGAAAAGAATGAATCGCTATCTTTCGGCGATTTATCATTAGATTTATCTAATAACAACTTATATTGTGGTAAGAAATCAGTTTTACTTATGAATAAAGAATTACAAATTATGTCTTTATTGATGAAGAATGGTGAATCCATTACCTCATCAGATGTAATAAGTAAAACTGCTTGGGATATAGATGCATATTCGACTAGTGAAAACGTATGGGTATTTATATCTTATTTAAGAAAGAAATTAGTTAATATCGAATCTAAAGTGAATATCAAATCAATTAGACAACAAGGGTATTATTTGGAGTATAAGAAATAATGATTAAAAGATTACGTAAACTTTTCATTCTCATATCTTTATTAACGACTTTTGTTGTTATTTCTTTATCTGTGACAGTAATTAACGTTAATAACTATCTAAATGTTAATAGTGAAGTCGATATCGATTTGGATATGTCTATTAAAAAAGCTCAAGAAGGTAACTATGGTTACGATTGGTTCGATAGACCTAAGCCAAATGGTGAAGAAGTAAATTCCCATGGTGGACAAGAGCCTCCTGAATTTGGTAATGGCGGAGAAAACCAAAACGGTAACGATAAATTTCCTCAAGATCGAGGAGGACTTGGGAACTATTTTGTTTTTAAACTTAACTCTCAAGGAGAAGTTGTTGAAAGTACTAATTTTTCATTGGTTGGTTGGATAGATGAAGATACTGCTAAAGGAATGGCTTCTGATGCATTTAATAATGATAAAAGCTGTACATCAGTAGACAAATATAGATATAAGAAAGTAACAGTTAATGACTATACTTATATTGCTTTCATAAATGTAACCAGGGAATCTGAAATGGTCAGACATTTCCTTTTGGTTTCTATTTTGGTTTCTAGCTTATGTTATCTAGTTTTAGGCGGCCTTATTGTTTTAGCCTCATTCATCATCTTTAAACCAAGTGAACAAGCATATGAAAAACAAAGGAAGTTTATCACTAATGCTTCCCATGAACTTAAAACGCCTTTAACTATTATTAATACTGACTTAGAGATTATTGAAATGGATAATGGTGCTAATGAGTGGACTGATTCTATTAAAGATCAAGTTAATAGATTAACAGTTATGACTAATCAATTAGTGACTTTATCTAGATTAGATGAAAGCAATAAAGAGAATTATCCTTTCGAAGTGTTCTCTCTTTCTGAAATTGTTAATAAGAGTATTGAAGCATTTATTCCTCTATATGAAAAACAAGGTCTATCTTTAAAATACGATATTAGTGAAGATATCGATGTTAAAGGAAATGAATCATTAATAAATCAACTCATATATATCTTGTTAGATAACGCGAATAAATACGCTAAAGATAAAGGAGAGATATTTGTTTCTTTATCTAAAAATAATAAGAATCAAACATTATTAAATGTATCTAATGATATAGAAGAAGATAGTCAAATAGATGTAGAACAATTATTTGATAGATTCTATAGAG